>JBLHOD010000016.1:0-13578 GCA_047622545.1 Polaribacter sp.
GCTCTGTGTTTAATAAACGGAACTAATGGAGCATAACGTTTGTACACTTTATTCCAATCTCTACCATGCATTCCTGGATCGTAAAAATAATCGCGTTCGTAACGCCAAGCTTCTTCAAACATTTGTTTCCATTCGCTAATTCTATTTAGCTTCATGTTAAAATCTAACTTTAATGTTTTTGCGCCTTTGTCATTTGCTGCAGCCGCACTAATAACTTTCCAATTTCTACCTGCTCTAACAACCATGTGTTTTCCGTTTGCAGAAATTCCATAAATACTTAACCCTTTTCCGAATTCTTTCGCTTTTTGTTTTTTTAAATCGAATTTATGAATCGTACTGCCTTCAGTAACAAATGCGAAGCCACTTGGGCCCGCAATAATACTTCTATAGTTTCCTTTTAAAGGCAAAGCCATAATTCTACGCGCAATTCCATCAAAATCAATAACTACTTTTTTATCTTTTTTTGCTTCAGACTTTTTCTTATCATCTTTCAATTTTTCGTCTTTTTTATCAGAAGACTTGTCTTTTTCAACGACTTCTTCATCACTTTTTAGTTTAAAAGGAGAATCGTCTTTTTTTGAAAGATTGATTACATATGCAGCATAATTTGGTCTAGCTGTCATAGAACTTGTGTTTGCCCAGCCTGAACCTAAAGCTACATCTGTACTTGCTAAAAAGTATAAATGTTTATGATCTAAATCCCAAGCAGGAGAAGAAGAATCTGCAAATGGATCTGTAATTGCTGTAACAGTATTGGTTTCTAAAGACCAAACTTTAATTTGTTTCATACCATTATCACCAGACTTTGTATAGGCTAACCATTGCGAATCTGGAGACCAAGTAATTCCCATTCTACCACGCTCTAGGTTGTTGCCAGCGTTGTCTATGGTTTTAATAGATTTCTTTTCTATGTTGATAATTCTTATTCGCGTATCATCATCTACAAAAGCAATGTGTTTTCCGTCTGGAGACCAAGTTGGTTCCCAAGCCATTTTAGAAATACCTATAGAAATGATTTCTGTTTTTGCTGTTCCTTTTTGATTGCTAATATGCAAGGCGTAATTTTCTCCGTTTGCATCAGAAAACCAAGCAATTTTATCTCCTAAAGGAGACCAAATTGGAGCTCTATCTGCAGCGCCAGAACTTTGTGTGATATTTCTAGAATCACCAAATTCTACTGGGGCTGTAAAAATATCTCCTCGAGAAGCCATCACAACTCTTTTACCGTTTGGAGAAATACTTGCAAAATCTACACGAGTATTTACATTTTCCCACTTGGTTGCTGTCCAAGGAAAATCTCCAACAACAGATATTTTTAATCGTTTTGTTCTGTTGTTTTTTAAATCTAAGGTGTGTAAATATCCATCTTGTTCAAAAATCAATGTGTTTTTGTAACCACTTAACGATTTTATTGCTGTTCCTTTAAATTTTGTAACCTGATTTATTGCTTTCGTTTTTGTGTTGTATGACCAAATATTTGATGTGTGAGTTCTGTCAGACAAGAAATAAACCATGTCATCTAACCAAATTGGTTGCTTGTCTGTCGTTTTATTATTTGGTAATAAAGTTTCATTTAAGGTTTTTAGATCAACAATAATAAGTGGCGTATTTTGTCCACCTCGATAATCTCTCCATTCTACATCCCAACGTCTCATTTTATCAATAATCAATTTTTTTCCGTTTGAAGAATACGAACCCGAAGTTGCCCATTGTTCCATTAACTTCGTCGCTGGACCACCATTTACAGAAACGGTATATAATCTATCAAAAGAAGAAGGCGCTGTATCTCTATTGGATGCAAACAACACATTTTTTCCGTCGTTTGTCCAGCCTCTAGCAACAGATGAACTTGTATGCCAAGTTAATTTTTTTGCTTTTCCACCATTAGCAGAAACAATATATACTGATGAAGAACCAGATCTGTTAGATGTAAAAGCAATCCATTTTCCGTCAGGGGAAAAATGTGGAGTATCTTCTACGGCTGGTGTACTTGTTAATCTTGTAGTGATATTGTTTGTTAAATTGGTTGTCCAAATGTCTCCACCATACGCATATGCAACTTGATTTGCATGCAGTGTTGGTTGACGAAGTAATCTTGTTTCTTGTGCTGCTACAATTGTTGAAAATAACAATGCAATGGCAACGATGCTTTTGTTGACTAGTTTCATATTTTATTTTTTAATTTTTTCTTTGGTGTTGTTTAGTAAAACAGGTGCTCCAAAACCTAATTCGTTTAATCTGTCTAATTGAGATTCTGCATCTCCAACAAATAACCAAATCATTTTATTTGGATTTATATATTTTTTTGATAATTCCTGAATTCTTTCAATCGTCATTTCATTAACTATTTTTTCTCTGTCTTTTATGTAGTCGGAACTAAAACCGTAAGCACTCATGTTTTGCAACATATTTAATTTTGCTCCCATAGTTTCGAATCTTCGCGCATTACTTTTAATTAAGAATCCTTTGGTCGTTTCCAAATCTTTTTCAGAATAATTTTTAGGGTAATCGGTGATTATTTTTTTAACTAACTGAGCAGATTCTAACGAAACATTTGTACGTACTCTACTAGAAATAGTAAAGGCTCCAGCAGCTTTTGTTCCAGAAAAACCAGAAAAAATTCCGTAAGTATACCCTTTTCCTTCTCTTAGTTCTTGTGTTAATTGAGAAGCAAAACCTCCACCACCAAGAATGTAATTCATTACAGTTGCAGGATAATAATCTTTATCTGTTGCAGCTAAAGCTGGCGTTCCAAAATTAATTACAGATTGTTTTGCTTTTGGTACATCGTAAAAATAAACAGTTGGTTTATTTGGTGCTTCTGGAGTTTTATATATTGGAATAATGACTTCTTTTGATGCCCATTTAGTATTTAAATTAGACAATGAAGCAATTACTGTTTCTTTATCAATATCTCCAACAACATTCATTTTTGCTACAGATGGAGAAATGTAATTTGAATAAAATGATTTTAAATCATCTACCGTAATTTTACCAACAGACTCTATGGTTCCTAAAGTATTTTTTGAACGGATATTGTCTTTACCATAAATCAATTCGTTGTATACATTACTAGCAATAGTTGTAGGACTTGCTTTTTGCTGACGTAAATTACCAACAACAGATTTTTTTAGTAATTCAAATTCAGTTGCATCCCAACGAGGTTCTAATAATATTTCCTCAACTAAAACCAGCGTTTTATTGTAGTTTTTAGCCAATGTTGTTCCGCTAATTGTAATATTTTCTTTAGATGCCGAAACTCTAACAGAAGCACCTAATTCTTGAATTGCTTCTTCTAATTGGGCAACCGTTTTGTTTTTTGTTCCTCTATTCATTAAGCTAGCTGTTAAATTTGCTACTCCTAATTTGTCCATTTTCTCTAGCAGTTGACCACCGTCAATTACCAAGTTAAATCTCACTAAAGGAACTTCGCTGTTTTTAATTCCATAAACTTTAATTCCGTTTGATAATTCATTTTTCCAAACTGTAGGAACAGATAATTCTGGAGATTTTCCGGAAGGAGGCTCTACTGATCTGTCAAAAGTAGAAGGCGTTTTTGTGTATTTCGCAGCAATTTTTGGATCGAATTTTTCTTCAGCTCCTTGAACAATCTTCTCTTCTTTTATGATTGCTTCTTTAGAATCTTTGATGGCTAATTTTGCCATTCCTTTTGGCACAAAACTAGTAGCAATAAAGTTTTTGTCTTTAATATATGTGTTATAAACACGTAGTACGTCATCTTTAGTAACGCCCAATGTATAATTGATTTCTTTGTTGATAAATCCAGGGTCATTTGAATACGTATTAAAAGAAGCCAAGTTGGTTCCTTTTCCTAAAACACTAGATAAACTGTTGTAAAAACGAGTTTCTAATCCTGCTTTTATTCTGTTTAAATCGCTGTCAGATATGCCTTTATTTTCAAAGTTTTCAAATGCTTTTTTAACTCCTTTATTTATTTCATTTAAATCTACATTTGTAAAACCACGAACACCCAATTGCATTTGTCCTGCTATTTCGGATGATCTATTATACATACTTACGAAAGAAGTTAGTTTTAAATCATCAACCAAAACTTTACTTAACGGCGCATTCTTTCCTTGGGATAAATATTGTGTTAAAATATTTAAAGCATATGAATCTTTATGATACAATTCAACAGTGGGCCAAGCAAATGTTAGCATGGGTAATCTTGCAAAATTGTCTTCGTAATAAAAGAATTTTGTTTCGTTTACAACTCCAGCTCTTTTTTCTAACGGAGTAATTTTATCTCCTCTCGGAATTTCATTAAAATATTTTTCTACCCATTTCTTCGCTTGAACTGGATCAAAATCTCCAGACAAAACTAATGTAGCGTTATTTGGAACATACCATTTTCTAAAAAATGTTTTTACATCTTCTAGTTTAGCGTTTTGTAAATCTTCTAAAGAACCAATTACTTGCCAGTTATAAGGATGATTTTTTGGATATAAGTTTCTATCAATAATAACTTGATTATGTCCATAAGGTCTGTTATCATAACTCTGTCTTTTTTCGTTTTTTACAACTTGTTTTTCTTTTGCTAAAACCGGATCTGTTACTGTATTTATAAACCAACCTAATTTATCTGCTTCTGCCCAAATCATTTTTTCTAAGGCATCGTTTGGGATCGTTTGTAGATAATTTGTTCTGTCTCTAGATGTAGAGCCATTTGCTCCAGAACCACCAATTCTTGCAGTCATTTTATCCAAACCACCTTTTCCTAGATTTTCTGATTCTAAGAATAATAAATGTTCAAATAAATGTGCAAAACCTGTTCTTCCTTCAATTTCTCTTGCAGAGCCAACATGCGCCATTAATTCGACCGCAACAACAGGATCCGATTTATCTACATGCATTACAACTTGTAGTCCGTTTTTTAATTCAAATTTTTCGAAAGGAACATTTAGTGAAGTTTCTTTTTTTTCTGTATTACAAGCAATTAACACAATTGCGAATGCAAAAAGTAGACTTTTTTTAGTCATTATATTATTGTTGTTTGATTTTTTATAAATGACGTTAAATATACAAAATCTATTATCTCCATACAATTAAAGAAATAATAGGATTTATACAAACCAAAAACCTCATCAATTACTGAAATATATTCAGCAAAATGATGAGGTTTTTAACTAAAATAGTTTTATGTTCTTATCCTAAGAAAGGGTATTTATAATCTGTAGGAGTCACAAATGTTTCTTTAATTAAACGTGCAGATGTCCAACGTAATAAGTTTTGTGCAGAACCAGCTTTATCATTTGTGCCAGAAGCTCTTGCTCCTCCAAATGGTTGCTGACCAACAACTGCTCCAGTTGGTTTGTCATTAATATAAAAGTTTCCAGCTGCATTCTCTAAAGCTTCAGAAGCTTTTTCAACAATGTATCTATCATTAGAGAAGATGGCTCCTGTTAATGCGTATTCAGTAGATTCATCAACTAATTTTAAGGAAGCTTCCCATGCTGCATCTTCGTATACGAAAATAGTCATAACTGGGCCAAATAACTCAGTTGTCATCGTTGCATATGTTGGTGATTTTGCTAAAATTACAGTTGGTTCAATAAAGTAACCTACAGATTTATCGTGGTTTCCACCAACAATAATTTCTGCATCTTTATCTGCTTTTGCAGCATCTATAAAGCTCGCAATTTTATCAAAAGAACCTTCATGTATTACGGCATTTACGTAATTGTTGGTGTCTTCTGGAGATCCTATTTTAATATCGTTCGTTTGTGCTATTACATGTTTTTTTACTTCTTCCCATAATGATGCAGGGATATAAGCTCTTGAGGCAGCAGAACATTTCTGACCTTGGTATTCAAAAGAACCTCTTACAATTGCTGTTGCAACTTGTAACGGATTTGAAGAGTTGTGCACCCAAATAAAATCTTTTCCACCAGTTTCTCCAACAATTCTTGGATATGTTTTATAATTGTGAATGTTATTTCCTATTTGTTTCCATAAATTTTTGAAAACATGAGTAGAACCTGTAAAGTGTAATCCAGAAAAATCTCGAGAAGCTAAAACAGTGTCAGAAATCATAACAGGATCTCCATAAACTACATTAATAACTCCATCTGGCAAACCAGCTTCTTTAAATAAATCTACAATTACTTGTGCAGAATATGCTTGATGATCAGAAGGTTTCCAAACGACAACATTTCCCATCATAGCCGCAGATGCAGGTAAATTTGCTGCAATAGCTGTAAAGTTAAAAGGAGAGATTGCGTATACAAATCCTTCTAAAGGTCTATACTCAACCCTGTTCCATATCCCTGGTGAGGATGCTGGCTGGTCTTTAAAGATCTCAGTCATGTATTGTATATTAAAACGTAAAAAATCAATCGTCTCACAAGCGGCATCTATTTCTGCTTGGTGTACATTTTTAGATTGCGCAATCATTGTTGCAGCATTCATTCTTGCTCTATACGGTCCTGCTAGTAATTCAGCAGCCTTTAAGAAAATAGTAGCACGTTCCGTCCAGCTTACGCGAGACCAAGCTTCTCTTGCAGCTAAAGCAGTAGAAATAGCCGCATCAACATGAGATTTGTCTGCGGTATGATATTGCCCAACAACATGTTTATGGTCATGTGGAGGTGTAATATTCTTTGTATTTCCTGTTCTAACTTCTTCACCATTAATATGCATTGGCACATCAACATTGCTGTTAAACATAGCCTTATAAGTAGCTAATAATTCTTCTCTTTCTGGAGAACCTGGAGCATACCCCTTTACTGGTTCGTTAACTGCTGTTGGAACATTAAAAAATCCTCTTGACATTTTATATGATTTTAAGTTTTAATTTGTGTGATTTTAAGTTTTAATCGACTAATTTTGAAGTACAAAGTTACAACTTATTTTTAGTTTTATAATCTGGATTTTCTGTTGTAAATTATCAAAAATAAATACTATTTATGTGTACAGTTACGTATTTGCCAATTGGCGAATCTGATTTTATATTAACTTCTAATAGAGACGAACTTCTTTCAAGGAAAACGATTGAACCTAAAGAGTATTTTGAAGATGGCGTAAAATTAACCTATCCGAAAGATGAAATAGCTGGCGGAACATGGATTGGTTTAAGCGATAAAAACAGATTGGTTTGTTTGTTAAATGGTGGGTTTGAAGTTCACAAACGTGAAGCCATGTATAAAATGAGTAGAGGAATTATTGTAAAAGCAATTTTGAAGTCTGATAATTTTGAAAAATATATTACGGCTTTTGATTTTACAGGAATAGAACCTTTTACCATTGTTTTGGTTGATTGGAATTCTAAATTAACCACCTATGAATTGGTTTGGGACGGAAAAGAAAAACACTTTTCTAAATTAAAACAAGAGCCAAAAATTTGGTCTTCATCAACTTTATATACAAAAGAAGAAAAGCAATTACGAAAAGATTGGTTTGCAGATTGGTTGGCAAATCAATCTGGATTTACGCAAGAAGAAATTTTAAAATTTCATCACAATTCAGAAGTCGGAACGCCTGAGAATTCCCCAAAAATGAAACGCAGTTATATTGAAACAGTAAGTATTACTTCTGTTAAAAAGAGCAATAAAATTGTCTCTTTGAATTATGAGAAGCTTACCTAGTAGAATGCAAATGCAATAATGGTAACTGTAATAAATCCGATAAGAGAGATAAAGAAGAAGCCACAATTTACCAAAATAAATTTTATAAATGTTTTAATATGTCCTTGCTGATAAAAACGTTTCATTGCTAAGTATAAATACACCAAAAAGAGCAATATGAAAATTCCAGTAATATATGCTGGATGCTTGATGTAATCAATAATATAAAAAAGGATTAGCAATAAAAAGAAAACGGTTTGTGTATGAAAAACAAAAACAAGATGTTCTACATAGGTAAATTTTCTTCTGGCATAAAAAAACTTTAAAAAGAGTGTAAATAAGGGCAGAAGTACAAATAGTGAAATTGAAATATATGAAATCAGTCGTTTTGAAAATTCTTTTTGTTTTTCACTACTATCAGAAATTTTACTGACAGCTTGAAATCTACTGTACATAAATCGATTAAAAAAAGTGTGTTCGGCATTTAAACTATCCAAAGCACTTTCAATATCTAAGTCTGGGTGTTTTTTTTGAAAATTGAAATATTTATTGGCGTCTGGGAAAAAAGACATATTGACATTTCCAGTATTTCTGGATCTTATTTTTAAAGAATCTGGGTTTAATTTTGGAATCACTTTCAGAATTTCTGCTCTATCAGTTGAGTCAATATTTTTAAAAGCATCATTTATGCTTGCGTTTATTTTAACAGTGTCAACTGTATCTATTTTCTTTGTAACATCCTCAATTTGTTCATTTATACTTTTATTTTTTACTGTTTTTCCGGTTCTAAGTTCCTTAAATGCTTCATAACTTTCAGTAGCTCCTAAAATTAAAAAGAAGAGTACAGAAACTGAAAGATAAAACCGAAACGGATTTGCATAACGCATTCTTTTTCCATCAATATAATCTCTAGAAACTTTTCCTGGCTTAGTTAAAAGCGGAATAATGGTTGTCCAGAATTTAGAATCCCAAGAAATAAAACCATTAAAAACTTCGTGAAGAAAATTAGAAAAAGTAATACGCTTGTCCTTATTTGCTTGACCACATCCAGGGCAAAATTTTTCTTGCCCAGAAAAAGGATGTCCGCAATTAAAACATTCTGAGTCTAGAACCTTTGCAAGTTTATTAGTTTTCTTTCTAATTCTTAATTTCATTAGTTAAGTACCGGAGTAGTTGTTAGTTGAAAAGTTGGTATAATTACTTGAAAAAGCACATTTGTTGTTTTATTTATCATTTTAAAAGTTCCTTTCATAGATCCAGTGGAGCCAAGTAAAAAACAGTTAGATCTGTAGGTGTATTGTTCGCTCGGGTTTATCGTTGGTTTTTGTCCAACAACGCCTTCACCAACAACAAATTCTTTTTCATTTAATGCATCAGAAATTTCCCAAAAACGTTCTAATAATTGCACAATAGCATCCGATTCATTTTCAATAGTAATAAAATAACTAAACGCATTAAATGTGTTTTGATTTCTTTCTATTGTACCATTGAATTTGGTTTTTACAGATATTTTTATGCCATTAGTAATTTGCTGTACCATACAATTTTTAGAAAAGTTAGCTTTTCAAATATAAGAACTTTAGAGAAATATAGAAAAATTAGTGCATTTTATTCTTGTTGATGTATTGTTGCGTTACCAATTCCGATAACCCGTTGGTAATTTTCGCCGAAAGCTTTGTAATACACAAGCACTGTATATTCGTTTTCTGTTTGATAAAAAGAACCGTTGATTTCGTGTGTGTTTACGTTATTTTTTTTGTCTTTTGTTGCGAAAGTATAGTTGTAAAATCCTTGTTTTAATAAGATGGAAGCTTCATACTTTTTTGTATCAGAATTAAAACTCATTATGTTTTCTGAAGTTGTTTTAAAATCGTTAAAAGCGCCATAAACATAAATTTCTTTGTTTAAAATTTCATCAGTATTTAACGAAAAATGAACCATTGCGAAGTCTGCTTCCGTAAACGGATTGTTTCCTTCGGTAGTTCTGACTACAAACTGTCCGTTTATATCTGGAAAATACGTGTATGTTTTTAAATTCCTAGCTTCTTTCGGATATAAATAAGCGTGATAAATGTCTTTTTTTTCTACACGGGCAATTTGAACTGTGCTATTTCTTATTTGTTTATTGTCAAAATTCAGATATTCATTTCCGCTGTAAAAGCTAGGCTTGTTGTAGTATTTATAAACCAATTGATTGTTTCTGAAAAATTGTGGTTTTAAATTAGAAATTGCTGTTTCCCAAATATTATTTTGCATAACAACAACTTTAATTTCTTGCGATGGATTTCTAATTTCGTTTGCGTTATAATTAATGGTAAACTGCACTATTTGTTGCTGATTTGTTATCTGTGTATTTATTTTTCTTTCTACAGAAACACCAACCAAAACCTTGCTTTCGTACAAGGTAAATTTTTTCGAAAAAACAATATTTTTTACTTCGTCTAAAACAGAAATAAGATAATTTCCGCTTTTAGTTATTTTTGTATTTTCATTTGGAATTTGAACTTTATAATGGGTGTAATTTTGTAATGTGTTAAATGAATTTTCGTATTCTAAAATACGGTTTTGATGAAACCCAAAAATATATTCGTTAGTGGAAATACTGCTTGGTTTCCAATCAGAATCCATGTGTTCTATTTTGTAAGAATATTCTTTTTGATCTGCGTCCAAATCATCAAAAGAAAGAAATAGTGTTTTTCCTAAA
This sequence comes from Polaribacter sp., assembly GCA_047622545.1. Lineage (GTDB taxonomy): Bacteria > Bacteroidota > Bacteroidia > Flavobacteriales > Flavobacteriaceae > Polaribacter. The sequence continues at coordinate 10,288 of JBLHOD010000016.1, forward strand.
GGTACAATGGCAGAAAAATTAGTTTCGCCTAAAGGTTTAAGTTGAATGCTTTTAATATTGTTTTGTGAGAAAGAAAACAGCCAAGCAAAAAGAAATAGGATTGTTAAAAAATTCTTTTTTCTCATTGTAACATTTTTAGGTAATTAAAAGATAGTTTTGGTTGTGTTTATACAAACGTACTAAATAATAAATTAGTAGAATTATATCTTATTTAGAATTAATATAAATAAGATATTTTAGATAAGATAAACATTAAATAAGCTAAAGAACACTTACAAAATTTATAAATTTGCATGTTTTTTTAAGATAATTAAAAGTCATATTTACTATGTCAAAAGACATCCGTATAAAAAAAGGTTTGAACATCAAACTTGTTGGTGAAGCAGAACAAACCACAGCAATTACTAATGTTAGTGGTGTTTATGCAATAAGGCCAGAAAGCTTTCACGGAATAACACCTAAACTTACCATTAAAATTGGAGAAGAAATAAAAGCAGGTGAGTCACTATTTTATTCAAAAAGTGATGAGCGTATTTTATTTTCCTCGCCAGTTAGTGGTAAAGTAGAAGATATTATTCGTGGAGAAAGAAGAAAAGTATTAGAAATTAAAATTCAAGCAGATGCTTCACAGCAATTTGCAGATTTTGGTAAAAAAGAGGCAGCTAAAATGTCTGGAGAAGAAGTAAAAACTCATCTACTAGCTTCAGGTTGTTGGCCATTTGTAAAACAACGTCCGTTTGATGTTGTTGCAAATCCTGATCAAGCACCTAAAGCTATTTTTATTTCCGGATATAATAGCGCGCCATTAGCTGCAGATTTAGATTATGCACTCAAAGGAAAAGAAGCAGAAATTCAGGAAGCTGTAACTGCATTAGGAAAATTAACTGAAGGAAAGGTTCATGTTTCTATTTATAAAGGAGCAAATTTATCGCCATTTAATGGAGTTAAAGGAGCTGAATTACACGGTTTAGTTGGTCCGCATCCAGTAGGGAATGTAAGTACACAAATTGCGCAAGTAAATCCAATTAACAAAGGAGAAGTTGTTTGGGTTGTTGCTGCACAAGATTTGGTAATTATTGGAGAATTGTTATTAACAGGAAAGTTTAATGCAAAAAGAACAATCGCTTTAACAGGTTCTCAGTTTTCTAAACCAAAATACATTATAGCATATCCTGGAGCAACTATCAAAAGTATTGTAAAAGATAATTTAAACGGTGAAAATTCTAGAATTATTAGTGGTAATGTATTGTCGGGGTCTCAAGTTTCTTTAGATGGAAGTCTAGGATATTATGACAATCAAATTACTGCAATTCCAGAAGGAGATGATTATGAATTATTTGGATGGAACAAACCAATTTTTGATAAAGTATCTATAACTAGAGCATTTACTTTTTCTTGGATGAGTCCAAATAAAAAATATGATTTAAATACAAATACAAACGGAGAGCACAGAGCATTTGTTGTTACAGGTTCTTATGAAAAAGTTTTTCCGTTAGATATATTTCCAATGCAATTACTAAAATCTTGCATGTATAAAGATTTAGATGAAATGGAAGCTTTAGGTGCTTATGAAGTAGCGCCAGAAGATTTTGCTTTGACAGAATTTATTTGTGTATCAAAACAACCGCATCAGAAAATAATTCGTGAAGGGTTGGACTTAATGAGAGAAGAATTAGGATAAGATTATGGGCTTAAAAGAAAATTTACATAATTTAAAAGAGAAGTATAAAGGGACAAAAATGGCACCTGCATTTAATGCAATCCATACCTTTTTATATTTACCGAACGAAGTTACTCAAGGAGGAACTCACATTAAAGCAGCAGATGATTTAAAGCGTACAATGAATATTGTAATTATGTCTTTAATTCCGTGTTTGCTTTTTGGAATGTTTAATGCAGGTTACCAGTATTATGCAGCAATAGATGCTGCAAAAGGAATTACATCAGAATTTTCTGTAATGGGATCTTTCTTAACAATGGATAATTTCTGGATTGGAATCATAAAAGTATTGCCATTGGTAATCGTTTCATATGGAGTTGGACTTTTAGTAGAATTTATTTTTGCAGTAATTAAAGGACACGAAGTAGAAGAAGGGTATTTAGTAACAGGGATGTTAGTTCCTTTAATAGTACCAATAGATACTCCGCTTTGGATGTTGTCAGTTGCAGTAATTTTTGGAGTTGTAATAGGTAAAGAAGTTTTTGGTGGAACAGGAATGAATATCTTAAACCCAGCTTTAACAATTAGAGCATTCTTATTCTTTTCATATCCAACATGGATGTCTGGAGATAAAGTTTGGGTTCACGACGCTGTTAATAGAGCAGGAACTGCAGATGCTATTTCTGGAGAAACTATCTTGGGAAGTTATGCGCAAAATATAACACCGAAATATGATATTTGGGATATGTTTTTTGGCTTTATTCCAGGTTCAGTAGGTGAGACTTCAGCACTCTTAATTTTATTAGGTGCTGCAATTTTAATCTTTACCAAAATTGGAAGCTGGAGAATTATTGTATCTACATTTCTTGGTGCAGCAGTAATGGGCTTCATTTTTAATCAAATAGTAGCAGCCGATATCATTACAGACTCAAGTAAATTTTATGGATTAATGTCAACTAGTTGGTATGAACATTTAATTATTGGAGGATTGGCTTTTGGTGCTGTATTTATGGCAACAGATCCTGTAACAGCATCACAAACAAATAAAGGAAAATGGATTTACGGGTTTTTAATTGGGTTTATTTCAATTATGATACGTGTATTCAATCCAGCATATCCAGAAGGAGTATTCTTAGCAATCTTATTAATGAATGTTTTCGCTCCAACAATTGACCATTATGTGGTTCAAGGAAATGTAAAAAGAAGATTAAAACGTGCTAAAGTTAAAACTGCCTAATTATGAGTAAGAGAACAGATAGTAATTTATACACAATGTTATTCGCCACAGGAATGGTGATTGTTGTAGGAGCTTTATTAGCGTTTTTAGCATCGTCATTGAAACCAGCAATTGATGAAAATAAACGAATCGAAAAACAGCAAAATATTTTATACGCTATGGGTGTAAATGAAAATACAGAAGGTAGCGCCGTCTTTGTTTCTAAAGATAAAGTAGCTGCTGAATTTTCAAAATATATTACAAAACAAATCGTAATTCAAGGTGATAAAGTTACCGAAGATACCAAAGCATATTTAATTGATGTAAAAAAAGAACAAACTCTGGCTAAAGAAGGAAAACAAAGAAGACTTCCTTTATTTATAGGAGAGAAAGATGGAAACACATTTTACATCGC
>JBLHOD010000017.1:0-13518 GCA_047622545.1 Polaribacter sp.
CGCTCTTAATAATGGTGCTTTATTATCTAATGCTTCTCCTGTATATGCAACAAATATTGTGGGAATACACAACGTTGTTCCGTATATAAATGCTGGTGATGTTGGATCCCAAGCAGTATATCCTCTTGCTTCAAATGTGTTTCTAATTCCTCCGTTCGGAAAACTAGAAGCATCGGGTTCTTGCTGAACCAATTCTCCACCACCAAACTTTTCCATTGCTCTTCCATTGCCAATCGTTTCAAAAAAAGCATCATGTTTTTCTGCTGTTGCTCCTGTTAATGGTTGAAACCAATGGGTATAATGTGTCGCGTTTTTTGACAACGCCCAATCTTTCATTGCTGCAGCAACTTGATTTGCAACACTTCTGTCAATTCTTTTTCCAAACTCAACCGCATCCATTACACTTTGATACGCTTCTTTTGTCATAAACTGGCGCATAGCATGTTCATTAAATACGTTTTTACCAAAAGCTTCAGACTTTCTTTCTTCTTCAGTAATTGTTAAAGGAACTCTATTAAGTGTTTCTTTTAATGCATTAAATCGAATTGTAGACATAATTTTTTTTAACAAAAATAACCAATAACTAGTATTAAAAACAAATAACCCCCTTCTTTTATTAACAATTTAGTTAAATAATTAACAATCTTAAGTTTTACCCCTAAAAAATTAGGGGTCAATGCAATATTTTATATATTTTTGCTCCTTATTCACAAAAAACTACATAATGAGTAAAATTAAATTAGAATACATCTGGTTAGATGGTTATAAACCAACACAAAACCTTAGGAGTAAAACGAAAGTTGAAGAGCATGAAAACTTTCAAGGAACTTTAGAAGAATTAAAAAATTGGTCATTTGACGGATCTTCTACAAAACAAGCATCAGGAGGCTCTTCTGACTGTATTCTAAAACCTGTAGCAATCCACCCTGACCCTACTCGCACTAACGGATACCTAGTAATGAATGAGGTTATGAATTCTGATGGAACTCCACATGAATCTAATGCTCGTGCAACAATTAATGATGATGATAATGATTTTTGGTTTGGATTTGAGCAAGAATACTTTATTATGGATAATGCAACTCAACTACCTTTAGGGTTTCCTGTTGGAGGATATCCTGGACCACAAGGAATGTATTATTGTTCTGTTGGAGGAAGAAACACGCATGGTAGAGATTTTGTTGAAGAACACGCAGACCTATGTATTGAAGCTGGTTTGAATTTTGAAGGAATCAACCAAGAAGTTGCTTCTGGGCAATGGGAGTTTCAATTGTTTGCAAAAGGTGCTAAAAAAGCTGGGGATGAAATCTGGATTGCTAGATATTTATTAGACAGATTAACAGAGCAATACGGATATTATATTGAGTATCATCCAAAGCCTGTAAAAGGAGATTGGAATGGATCTGGAATGCATGCTAATTTTTCTAATGAAATTTTAAGAACATGTGGCTCAAAGGAGATTTACATAAAAGTTTGTGAAGCTTTTAGACCTGTAACTAAAGAACATATAGATATTTATGGAGCTCATAACGATCAGCGTTTAACAGGTTTACACGAAACTGCTTCTATTACAGATTTCAGTTATGGCATTTCAGATAGAGGTGCGTCTATTCGTATCCCTATTTTAACAGTTGATAATGGATGGAAAGGGTATCTAGAAGACAGAAGACCTGCGTCAAATGGAGATCCTTATAAAATTGCATCAAGAATTATACAAACTGTAAAACCAGTTTGCGACAATTTATAAAACAAAAAAAAGCCTTGTTTATACTGAATTAACTTTAGGAAAATGAGGCTTTTTTTTATTAACTTATTGTCGTGAAAATAAATATTGCATACAAAACCAATAAGATAAATCCATCTTTCCAATCCAATCTTAATTTTCTAGGGAAAAACACCAATGGAAGAATTAAGAAAGAAATACCTAACATCCAATAAATATCATAATCTAATAACTCAAGATCTTTTAATTGTATTGGAGTAATCATAGCAGTAATTCCTAAAACCGCTAGAATATTAAAAATATTTGACCCTATTAGATTACCAAGAGAAATTGCTTTTTCCTTTTTAATTACAGCAATTATTGACGCGGCTAATTCAGGAATACTTGTCCCTACAGAAACAACTGTAACGCCAATAACACGCTCACTAACTCCAAAATCTTTTGCCAAATCTACTGCTCCTTTTATTAAAAATTCTGAACCTGCCCACAATCCTATTCCACCAATTGTAAAGAACAACGCTATTTTATATAAAGGCAACAATTCATCATCTTCAGGCGCTTCATCTACCACTGCTTGCTTTTGAAAACGCAATAGATAAATTAAGAAGATAATTAAAAATGAAAACATAATTGCACCTTCATAAAAATCAATCATTGCATCATCATATAAAAAATAGAACAACAATCCTGAAGCAATCATCATTATTGGCCAATCTGTTTTATAAAAACTTTTTTGAACATCAATCTTAGACAATACAATTGTAATCCCTAAAACTAAGGCTAAATTAGCAATATTAGAACCTACAATATTCCCTAAAGCTAAATCTGGGAAACCATCTAAAGCTGATTTTACACTTACAATTAGTTCTGGTACTGATGTTGCAAAAGAGACAACCGTCATACCAATTACAATCTTTGGGACATTTAACTTTAAGGACAATCCAACAGCTGCTTTTAACAGCCAATTACCGCCCGCAATTAAAAAAATCAATCCTAAGATTATATAAAAAAACTCCATCTTTTTATTTTTATGCGAAGATAGTATAATTAGAATTTTTGAATGGATTTCTCATTATTTCATTTTTAAAAAATTACATTTATCTTTTATTCTTGTTATATCAATTTTATGAAAAAGCACAACTATTTACTTCTTTCTTCTTTCCTGATAGTTTTCACTCTCTTTTTTAGCAATAATACAAATGCTCAAGAAAAGAAAAGCTTCTTACAAACTAGATTTAATGGTTTTACTGAAACTATAACCAAAGATTTTACAAAAGAAAAACTAAACGATTTAAAAAACAATCTAGAAAAACAAAGTTTATTTTTCTCATACAGCAATTTAAAATTCAACAAACAGAAAGAGATTATTAAAATTACCATTAAGGTAAAAAATAAAAGAAGTAATTCTGAGGTTAGCTTTAATGATAACGGAAAACCAATTCCGTATATAAAAGTAGGAGAATCTAACGGGATAGTAATCGCAACAACAATTTCAACTTCTGATTTTTCTTTTTTAGATATAAACACCAAAACAGTTGCTTTTAAATCTACTAAAAAGAATGACCCAATTTATTTTTTAGACGGAAAAATTACTTCTAGCTCAAGCATCAAAAAAATAAACGCAAAAAATATTGAATCCATCTCTGTTTTAAAAGGAAATTTAGCAATAAAGAAATACGGAGAAAAAGCTAAAAATGGAGTTATCGAAATTAAAACAAAGAGGAATAAGTTTTGATTTAAACACCAAATTAAGTATCTTTAAAACAATGAAAAAACGTTTTTTTAAAATAGTAGCCAGCGTAAATAAAGCCGTTTTACCTTCGTTTACAAAAAGGCAATTAGACATCAGCAAAGCCTCAAAAATACAATTGGCAATTATTGGCTGGAGAGCTTATATTACAATACATTCATTAGATTAAAAATAATATTATGACAGAAAATTACACCAAAGTTCTTACTGAATCTACTCTTTTAGTAAAGAGATTAAAAACATTATTAGATACCGAAAAGATTCATTCTAGAATTAAATCTGATAAAATTCCAGCTTATGAAATTACAAATTACATAGATGAGCTTTTTGTTTTAAATGAAGATGTGGAAAAAGCAACACCAATCATTGAAGAATTTAAAAAAGAAATAGCAGAATAGATTTCCAAAATTAAAAAATAGCAACTATATTTGCAGCCGCTTACGGCCACGTGGCGCAACTGAATAGCGCACTTGATTACGGCTCAAGAGGTTGCTGGTTTGAATCCAGCCGTGGTCACTAAAAAACGCATCAAATCGATGCGTTTTTTTATTTATATCAATTCTGAATTCACATTTCTTTTCTACATTTAGTTGTTTTTATATATATTTATCAAAAATACGTGATAATCAACACCTAAAATACACATAACAATTAACTAAATTTTAAAATTATGATTCGTAAACTATTAATTTTACCTGCATTATTTTTTATTTCTCTTTCCTTCGGTCAAGAGATATTTGATGCTCAAACAATTGAAAAAATTAAAAAAGAAGGACTAAACAATTCTCATGTGGAGAAAATTGCATTTGAATTAATTGACAAAGCTGGCTCAAGATTAACAAATTCACAAGGTTACAAAAGGGCCGCAAATTATGCTGTAAAACAATTATCTAGCTGGGGATTAAAAAATTCTAAAACAGAAGCTTGGGGAGAATTTGGAAAAGGATGGGAGATAGAAAAGAATTATGTAGCAATGACAAAACCATATTATATGTCTTTTGTTGCAGTCCCAAAAGCTTGGTCAGGAGGAACTAATGGTCCAATCTCCGGAAAAGTACTTATTTTAGATATAAAATCTGAAACAGATTTTGTAAAATATAAAGGAAAATTAAAAGATGCAATTGTTCTTGTTAAAGCAACAGGAAGTCAAGCTCCAACTTTTAGTGCTGATGCCATGCGTTTTACAAATGAACAACTAAACAAAATGGAAAAACCAGCTGAACCAAGAACTAGAAGTGCTGCAAATAACAATGATGATATGGCAGCAAGAAGAGCTGCGTGGATGAAGAGAAGAGAATTAACTCAAAAAATAAGTAACTTCCTTTTAAAAGAAGGTGTTGCATTACAAATTACTGGAAAAAATGGTAGACATGGAACTCTATTTACTGGCGGAGGAAGAGGATATGTGAAAAATGCTCCAAAATCTATTAGTGAACTAGAAATGGTTCCAGAACATGCAAATCTTATGGCACGTTTAATTGAAAACGGTATTGAAGTAGAAATTGAAGCTGAAGTAAGAACTTCTTTCAACTCTAAAAACTTAAACGGGTATAATGTTGTTGCAGAAATCCCTGGTACTGACAAAAATTTAAAAGCAGAAGTTGTAATGTTAGGAGCACATTTAGATTCTTGGCATGGGGCAACAGGAGCAACAGATAATGCAGCAGGATCTATTGTAATGATGGAAGCTGTTCGTATTTTAAAAGCAATTGGTGTTACACCAAAACGCACAATTAGAATTGGACTTTGGGGTGGTGAAGAACAAGGTTTACATGGCTCTAGAGGATATGTAAAAAATCATTTTGGAGATCCAGCAACTAAAAAATTCACCAAAGAAAACGAAAAAGTAGCTGGTTATTTTAATATTGATAACGGAACAGGAAGAGTTCGAGGAATTTATACGCAAGGAAATAAAGATGTCGTTCCGATTTTTAAAAGTTGGTTTACACCTTTTAGTGATATTATTGATAACACAACTGTTACAACTAATAATACTGGAGGAACGGATCATTTAGCTTTTGATGCAGTTGGAATTCCTGGATTTCAATTTATTCAAGATCCAATTGAATACAGATCTAGAACGCATCATACAAATACAGATACTTTTGAGCGTTTAGTTTTAGACGATTTAAAACAGATGGCTGTGATTGTAGCTTCTTTTGTATATAACACTGCACAAAGAGATGCTAAATTACCACGTAAATCAATGGATTAATACATCTTGCTTATTTATAAAAATAAAAAAAACGCACCTTTTTGGTGCGTTTTTTTATTGTATAAAATCAGAAAAGCCTCCAAACATTTCTGTTTAAAAGGCTTTTCATCTAACCAAACTTAATCTTAAAACTAACTTTTGCTAATTATTTTTTTTACTCCGTAAATGATTCCTCCTACTAGTAGAAAAATTAACCCTCCATCAATCGGCAAACCTGGTGGCTGTGGCGGTGGAACAGGAGGCGGAACTATTTGCGCATATAATTGTAATGAAAATACAATTATTGCTATAGTTGTAACTATTTTTTTTGTTTTTAAAACTCATTGTAATTAATTCTTACATTCTTTCAATACAATAACTTTTAAAAAGTCACATTGTAAGATAAAAAATATTACTCAAAATATCTTCTTATCGCAACACGATGTTCAGGAATACTTTTGTCGTAATTTTCGATAACCATTTCAAAGAGTACTGGTTTATTTTTACCAATATCTTTTTTTGAGTTGTATTTAGAAACATACAGGTTATAATTTTCGTTGTTCTCTTCGAAAATTAAAAAATGTTCTGAGTTTAACTCACTGAAACAAATCTCGTTTCCAGCAAAAGTATCCGATTCATCTTTAAAGAATGGATTGAAATCGTAATATAAAAATACATTCGTCATATTAAATTAATTCTGCAGATAAACCTAATTGTAATAATTTAGAACATCTTGGTTTTAAGTCTTTATATTCGCCTGTTTTTACAGTACATTTTCCTTTATAATGAATTAAAATTGAACATTGCTCTGCTTGTTCTAACGTATGCTCACAAACATCTATTAAAGAATCTATTACAAAATCAAATGTGTTTACATCATCATTAAACAACACTATTTCATGCTGATTTACTTCTTTTTCAAGAACATCAACTTCTTCTTGTATTTTTTCTTTTGTACTCATTTTAAAAATAAATATACAATTATGCTTTAAAATATTTTAATGAAACCCAATTATTTCTTTCAATTGTTTTTTCCAATTGCAATCCGTATTTAGAAACTTCTGCATCAATCGTTGAAATATCTTCTTTATAAAATCCGCTCAATAATAAGATTCCATTTTCGTTTAAACATTTAGTATATGTTGACATATCAGCCAACAAAATATTTCTATTAATGTTGGCTATTATTACATCATATTTCTGTGTTGTCAGCAAACTTGCGTCGCCTTCATAAAAAGAAATTTCATTACAGTTATTTCTTTCGGCATTTTCTACGGAATTCAAATAACACCAATTGTCTATATCAATTCCGTCAATTGGTTTCGCTCCTTTCATTTCAGCAAAAATTGCTAAAATTCCAGTTCCACATCCCATATCAAGTGTTTTCTTATTTTCTAAATCTAAAGATAATAGATGCTGAATCATCATATGTGTTGTTTCATGATGACCAGTACCAAAACTCATTTTTGGCTCAATTACAATATCGTATTGTAGTTTTTTATCTTCATGAAAAGGCGCTCTAATACTCACCAAATCATCAACTTGTATCGCTTCAAAATTCTTCTCCCATTCACTATTCCAATTGGTTTGTTCTACTTCAATTTTTTGAAAAGTAGTAGAAAATTCATCCGATTTTAGAATAGAAATATTATCTAAAATCTCTGCATTCCAATCTTCTTTTTGAATATAAGCTTTAACTCCATTCTCGTTTTCAACAAAACTCTCAAAACCTGCAAAACCTAATTCCGCAATTAAAATTTCTGTTCCAGGTTCATTTGGTTCAACTAAAAAATCATATTCTATATAAATATTATCCATTAAATCGCTTTAATAATTTCAGTAAAATCTTCAACATTTAAAGATGCTCCACCAATTAAACCACCATCCACATCTTGCTTCGAAAATATTTCTTGAGCGTTTGAAGGTTTTACACTTCCACCATATAGTATTGACGTATTATTTGCAACACTTGTATTGTGTTTTTCTTGTACTAATTTTCTGATAAAAGCATGCATTTCTTGTGCTTGTTCTGGTGATGCTGTTTCTCCAGTTCCAATTGCCCAAATAGGTTCGTATGCTAATACAATTTGATTCCACGCAATAGCTTCTAGATGAAACAATCCTTTTTCTAATTGATTTTGCACAACTGTAAAATGATTGTTTGAGTTTCTATCTTCCAATTGCTCACCAAAACAAAAAATGATTTCTAAGTCTTTTTCAATTGCCTTGTTTACTTTTTCTACAAGAATTTCATCAGTTTCAGCAAACAAAGATCTTCTTTCTGAATGACCAATAATCACAGTATTTACACCAATACTTTTTAACATATCAGCAGAAATTTCGCCAGTAAAAGCGCCACTATTTTCTTGGTGCATATTTTGAGCAACTACTTCTACATTCGATTTTTTAGCTCTTTTAATAGCCGTAGTTAAGTTTACAAATGTTGGCGCAACAAGTACTCTTGTATTTTTTAAAGGAAGTCTTTTAATTGCTTTTCTAATTCCTTTTACAAGGTTTTTGGTTTCGGTACAATCATTATTCATTTTCCAATTACCTGCAACAATTTTACTTCTCATTGATACTGTTTTAGTATTAAACACTGCAAAAATACGTTATTTTTTTAAGGCTTCAACTATCCTTTTATCGGTAATCTTTTTTGCTTTGAATAAATCTATTGTGCCATTTTCGTTTACTACTAAATATCTAGGAATCCAATTAGAATTTAAAAAATCGCCTAAAGCACTATTTAATCCATTCTTCATAAAATAATGTTCTCCTTTAATATCATATTTCTGAATGGCTTTTTTCCAACTAAAAATACTTCGATTCGTAGATAGAAAAATAGTTTTTACAGTTGAATTATTTTTTTGAAACTCTTTTAAATCTGGCATTCCTACAATGCAATCTTTACACCAAGAAGCCCAAACATTTATCACTATTTTTTCACCTTTATTCTTCGCTAGAATCTCTTTTAATTGGATTGATTTATTATTGATATTAAAAAAAGAATCATTCAACGCTTCTTTAGAAAAAGTTGTTGGAGATTGAAAATTGCATCCAATAAAAATTAAAAAGAAGAATGAGAAAAATGAAGTTTTTTTAATCATGATTATAGTTTACAGATAGGTCAATATTCAAGAAGAGTTCTTACAAAAAATGAAATAAAAAATGCTTTTACGTTAAAAACAAATATAGATAAACTATCAAAATTAAGTACCTTTGCTCAACTTTATTACTGTTTGAATGACAACGAAGCAACTTATCGAGCAAATTCATCTAAAAAAATCATTCTTATGTATTGGTTTAGATGTAGAATTAACTAAAATTCCTCAACATTTATTACAAGAAGAAGATCCAATTTTCGCCTTTAACAAAGCAATTATAGATGCAACGCATCATCTATGTGTTGCCTATAAACCAAACACCGCTTTTTATGAAGCGTATGGAATTAAAGGTTGGCAAGCTCTCGAAAAAACCATTCAATACATCAATAAAAGATATCCAGAAATTTTTACAATTGCTGATGCAAAACGTGGCGATATCGGCAATACTTCTAGCATGTATGCAAAAGCCTTTTTTGAAGATCTAGCTTTTGATTCTGTTACTGTTGCTCCGTATATGGGAAAAGATTCTGTTGAGCCTTTTTTAGCTTTTAAAGACAAGCATACCATATTATTAGCATTAACTTCTAACCAAGGCGCTTTCGACTTTCAAACAAAATCTGTAAACGAAAAAGAGCTGTATAAAGAAGTATTAGAAGTTTCAAAATCTTGGAAAAACTCAGAAAACTTAATGTATGTTGTTGGTGCAACCAAAGCAGAATACTTTAAAGAAATTCGAAAAATAATTCCGAATAGTTTTTTATTAGTTCCTGGAGTTGGCGCTCAAGGCGGGAATTTACAAGATGTTTGTAAATATGGAATGTCAGATAACATTGGTTTATTAATCAATTCTTCTCGTGGAATTATTTATGCATCAAATGATGAGAGTTTTGCCAAAGAAGCAGCTAAAAAAGCAGCTAAACTTCAGGAAGAAATGAAAATAATTTTAACCAACTAAAATAGTCTATTGAGAATCATATCCTTAGTTCCATCTCAAACCGAACTATTAGTCGATTTGGGCTTAGAAGAATTTATTGTTGGGATTACAAAATTTTGCGTTCATCCAGCGCATTTAAAGAAAACTAAAAGCATTGTTGGGGGAACCAAAAATTGCCGCTTCGAAAAAATAAAATCCTTAAACCCCACACATATTCTTTGTAATAAAGAAGAGAACACAAAAGAGATTGTTGAAGAATGTCAAAAAATTGCAACCACTCATGTGTCAGAAATCTTTACAATAAACGACTCCATTGCACTTATTGAATCTTATGGCGCTCTTTTTTTTAGAAAAAGGGAAGCAAGTCGTTTAATTCAAAAAATCAATTTTAAACGAGACAACTTTAATGCGTTTATAAAAGACAAACCTGTTCTAAAAGTCGCTTATTTTATTTGGAGAAATCCATGGATGGTTGTGGCAAACAATACGTATATCAACCATCTTTTAGAGTTAAATAAATTCGACAATATCTATAAAAATAAAGAGAGATATCCAGAAGTTGAAATCAAAAGAATACGATTACAAGGAGATCCATATCTTGTATTTTTATCTTCAGAACCCTATCCTTTTAAGGAAGAACACGCTTTTGAATTGAAGAGATGTACACATCACGCAAAAATAATTTTTGTAGACGGAGAACTATTTAGCTGGCATGGAAGTAGACTTATAAAAGCATTTGATTATTTTCAACAGTTACGAGAAAGCGTATAAAAAAGACACTAAGTAATGTTTGAAACTCCTTATTTAAATAGTGAAATAGTTAACCTTATTCAATTTACCTAAAACTTTCATCGCTTTATACGCAGCTAGATCACTTTTAATTTCATCAATATATTTGTAATCATTAGATTTTTCTACCAACTTATTATAACGCTCTTCTAAGTGTTTTCTATATAGCAAAAGTTGATTTAATCTAGACATCTATAGGTTGATTTACTTGTAATATAACCTATTTAATTGACTAATAAAGGGTTAAAACCAATAAACTTAATTAAAAGTGTCCGTTTTTTTGTTATATCCATAAGGACAATGCTTACAACCACTTTTACAGCAATACCCTCTTTTTAAATGATATTTTTCTGTAAACACACGATATCCTTCTTCGTTAAAATAAAAATCATCGGGTTCTAATTCAGTTCGGGGTTTAAACATAATGCAAAATTAACATAAAATGACAAAAAACACTTCAATTTAGGTCTTGTTTTTAAAAACAACCAAAGAATCCAATTGTTTTTTAAGAATTCCGTAAATTGCGCACACAAAAATTAGACTTTTTTCGAATGGAACAAATAGCACCATACAAACCAATACATAAAGTAAGAATTGTAACCGCAGCTTCATTATTTGATGGACATGATGCGGCGATAAATATTATGCGTCGTATTATTCAATCTACTGGCGTAGAAGTAATTCATTTAGGACATGATAGAAGTGTTGAAGAAGTTGTAAACTGCGCAATACAAGAAGATGCAAATGCCATTGCAATGACTTCATATCAAGGAGGACATAATGAGTATTTTAAATACATGTTCGATTTATTAAAAGAAAAAAATGCTACTCATATTAAAATATTTGGCGGCGGTGGCGGCGTAATTCTTCCTGAAGAAATCAAAGAATTGATGGATTATGGAATTACAAGAATTTATTCTCCTGATGATGGACGAGAATTAGGTTTACAAGGAATGATTAATGATTTGGTAAAACAATCGGATTTTGCCGTTGGAGATGTTTTAAATGTCAATATTGATGACTTACCAAAAAAAGAAGCTGGTAGTATCGCACGAGTTATTTCTTCTGCTGAAAATTTCCCAGAAGTTGCAAAAGAAACCTTGGATGCAATTCATATAAAAAATAAAAATTCTAAAACTCCAGTTTTAGGTATTACAGGAACTGGTGGCGCAGGAAAGTCAAGTTTAGTAGACGAATTAGTTCGTCGTTTTTTAATTGATTTCCCAGAAAAAACAGTTGGTTTAATTTCTGTAGATCCATCAAAAAGAAAAACTGGTGGAGCTCTTTTAGGCGATAGAATTCGAATGAATGCCATCAACAATTCTAGAGTTTATATGCGTTCGTTAGCAACACGTCAATCAAATTTAGCCCTATCTAAATATGTAAACGAAGCGATACAAGTGTTAAAAGCAGCTGAATTTGATTTAATCATTTTAGAAACTTCTGGTATTGGACAATCTGATACCGAAATTATAGAACATTCAGATACTTCTTTATACGTAATGACTCCTGAATTTGGAGCAGCAACACAATTAGAAAAAATCGACATGCTTGATTTTGCTGATTTAGTTGCGATCAATAAATTTGATAAAAGAGGCGCTTTAGATGCGATACGCGATGTAAAGAAACAATACATGCGCAACAACAATTTATGGGATGTTCATATGGATGACATGCCTGTTTTTGGTACAATTGCTTCGCAATTTAACGATCCAGGAATGAATACGTTGTACAAACGTATTATGGATAAATTGGTTGAAAAATCTGGAGCCGATTTAAAATCGAGTATGGAAATTACCAAAGAAATGTCTGAAAAGATATTTGTAATTCCGCCAAGTAGAGTTCGTTATCTATCAGAAATTTCAGAAAATAATAGAGCGTATGATAAGAAAGTTGACGACCAAGTTGTTGTTGCTCAAAAATTATATGGAATCTATCAAACAATCTTGTCTGTCATTTCTAATGATAGCGAGAAATCTCATTTTATTAAATCTGGACTTGACGAGGATGAGATTCTTCGTTTCATTCAGAATGACACTGATAATGTGTTCTTGAAATTACTTTTCGCTCAATTCGAGAAAGTAAAACTAAACTTTGATCCATTAAACTGGGAAATCATTTTAAACTGGAACGAGAAAGTTCAGAAATATAAAAACCCAATGTACACCTTTAAAGTACGTGGTAAAGAAATCAATATAGAAACACACAGCGAATCACTTTCACATTCACAAATACCTAAAATTTCTTTACCTAAGTATAAAGCTTGGGGAGATTTGTTACGTTGGAATTTACAAGAAAATGTTCCTGGAGAATTTCCGTTTGCTTCTGGATTGTATCCGTTTAAAAGAACTGGCGAAGATCCAACAAGAATGTTTGCTGGAGAAGGAGGACCGGAAAGAACAAACAGACGTTTTCATTATGTAAGTTTAGGAATGGATGCAAAGCGTTTATCTACTGCTTTTGATTCAGTTACTTTATACGGAAATGACCCTGGAATTAGACCAGATGTTTATGGTAAAATTGGAAATGCTGGAGTTTCAATCTGTTGTTTAGATGATGCTAAAAAATTGTATTCTGGTTTTGATTTAAGTCATCATATGACTTCTGTTTCGATGACCATTAATGGTCCTGCTCCAATGTTGTTAGGATTCTTTATGAATGCTGCGATTGATCAGAATTGTGAAAAATACATTAAAGAGCATAAATTAGAAAAACAAGTTGAAGCGAAGTTCAAAGAAATTTACGATTCAAAAGGATTAGACAGACCTGTTTATCAAGGAAAATTACCTGAAGGAAATAATAGTTTAGGTTTGATGTTGCTAGGTTTAACTGGTGATTTAATTTTACCTGCTGATATCTATCAACAAATAAAGACTGAAACTTTAAGTCAAGTAAGAGGAACTGTTCAAGCAGATATTTTAAAAGAAGATCAAGCACAAAACACCTGTATTTTCTCTACGGAATTTGCATTGCGTTTAATGGGAGATGTTCAAGAATATTTTATCGAAAAACAAGTTCGTAATT
>JBLHOD010000018.1:0-13116 GCA_047622545.1 Polaribacter sp.
CAAACAGAATTGGTGATGTATTTGGAATCTTTAAAGCGTATACAACTCGTGTTGGTTCTGGACCATTTCCAACAGAATCATTTGATAAAGATGGGGAAAGAATGGCTAAGGTTGGTAACGAATTTGGCGCTACAACTGGAAGACCTAGACGTTGTGGTTGGTTAGATTTAGTTGCGTTGAAATATGCTGTAGATGTAAACGGAGTTACCCAATTAATGATGATGAAAGGTGATGTTTTATCAGGTTTTAACACCTTAAAAGTGTGTACTTCTTATACTTATAAAGGAAAGGAAATTCTTCATTTACCATATAATATTGAGCCAGAAAATGTCTCTGTAAATTATACTGAATTTACGGGTTGGAAGGAAGATTTAACTAAAATGACGAGTGCCGATCAATTACCAAAGAACTTAATGGATTACATTGCTTTTATTGAAAAAGAAACCGGAGTTCCTGTATCTATTGTTTCTGTTGGTCCCGACAGGAAACAAACAATTACGAGATAATTTTTAATAATTTATATAAAAAAAGCATCCTTCAATTATTGAAAGATGCTTTTTTAGTTAAAGTGTATTTATTACTTATTCTATATATATGCTCCTAATAAAATTAGTTTCTTCTGCCCTCTTTCTAAATTATTTTAAACTTTAACAAATATTGAAGTTTTTTTAATCAACTTTTACTACTTGCAACAACACCACTTAGTCGATAATTATTTTATCTATTAGGTAATTTGTATCACCTTAATGTTGTTGGGGTTTTAGGAGCCCTTTTAAAAACAAGTATTACTTCTTCCACTCAGCAAGAATTTCAGTAGCAAAGGCATTACACTGTAAAAATGTTTCTTTAATGTGCTCAAAAGTTGTACTAGGATTGATTAAGCACATTCTTAACACAACCTGATTTTGCAACACGGTAGTTACTAATAATGCTTCTTTAGATTTTGTTACTCTAGCTGATATTTCTTGATTTAAGGTGTCTAATTCTGGTTCAGATAAATTCAAATTAATCGGGTTGTAACGGTAATTTATTATCGCTAAGGTAGCAGGAGATACAATTTCCCAATTTTTACTTTTACGCAATAAATCTTCGGTTTCTTCAGCCAAATCAATATTATAAGTAACTGCCTTTTTAAACGCATCTAAACCATACGTTTTTATAGACATGTAGAATTTTAATGCTCTAAAACGTCTTGTTAATTGAATTCCATAATCGTAAAAATTAATTTCAGATTCATTTCCTTCAATATCACGTAAATACTCAGGTTTTTCAGAAAAAGTATTACTCAACCAAGAAGAATCTTTTACCAACAAACATCCTATTTCATAAGGTTGATAAAACCATTTGTGTGGATCTACAGTTAAAGAATCTGCACGCTCAATTCCTTTTAAAATTTTACTTCCTTTTTTTGATAAAATTGCAGCACCACCATAAGCCCCATCAACATGCATCCATAGATCTTCTTTCTCACAAATATCTGCGATATCGTCTAATGAATCTACTGTTCCGGTGTTTGTTGTTCCTGCATTTGCGATGATACAAAATGGTTGATTTCCTTCTAATCTATCTTTTGCAATCGCATTTTTAAGTTTGTTAAAACTAATTTTAAATTCTAAATCAGTTGGTATTATTCTAATTTGTTCTTTTTTAAATCCAATAACACGAATCGCTTTTATATTTGATGAATGTGCTTGATCTGATAAATAAATAATTGCTTTAGAAAAATCATCGCCACATTTTATTCCTCTAGCAGTAACCAAAGCGGTTAAATTTGCCATTGATCCTCCGCTTGTAAAAATTCCACCACCTTTTTTTACCGGAAAATTAAACATCTTTAACAACCAATTCATTGTAACAATTTCTAATTCTGCTGCAGCCGGAGAAACAATCCATCCACCAGAAAAAATATTAAAACCCGTTGCTAACGTATCTGCAAGTGTGCTAATATAGTTACTTGGTCCTGGAACAAAAGAAAACGATTTTGGATGCGTTGTTAAATTACTATGCGGAATTACATTTTGCATTACAAAATCTAATACTTCATTTGCTGGCATAGATTCATTGGGTGCTTCTTGTAAAAAAACAGCATCCATTTGCGCTCTAGAACCCGATGATACTGGTTTTTGAGATTCTATTGTATCGTAATGTTCTGCAATTAGGTCTATAATTCTATAGCCATACGCTTTCATTTCTTCTTTTGTTAAATCAAATGGCGAATTCATGGAGTTACTATTTTTGCAAAAATACGCCAACTTATTATGTATTATTAGATTAAAATGAAGTTTCTTTAAGGAGTAACGTATCAAAATGGATTCAATTAAATTTCACTTTTCTTTAATAAGAAGCCGTAATCTTTTCACTATTTTTGTTGAAAATCAGATTTCGATTGAAAAAATTTATTCTCTTTATTTTAGTATTTGCTTCTTTTTCTAGCTTTTCTCAAGCTAAAAAGATTCAAATTATCTATGCTGGTGTTAGTACTGCGGATGAAGAAAAATATCCTGGAGCAACTATTTTAACTAAAGATAAAGAAGGTTTAGTGAAAATTTATCATGAAGGAGCTATTCTAACAGCTAAGAGAATTATACTTTATAAAAAAAGAAATTTTGCAAAAGCATTTGGTAATGTATTGATAAAACAAGGTGACACCATTACGCAAACAAGCGATTATGTAGATTATGATGGAAATACAAAAAAAGCATTGTCTTGGGGAGGCGTTGTGTTGAAAGATCCAAAAATGACGTTGACTACGGATACGCTAAATTTTGATAGACAAAATCAATTGTTGTTTTATAAAAACCACGCCATTATACAAGACGAAACCAATGTTCTTAAAAGTAAAATCGGAAATTACTTTCTAGAAAATAAAAAGTTTACAGCAACAACTAAAGTTACGGTAACAAATCCAGAACATGTGTTAGAATCTAATCATTTAGATTATTATACAGATTCTGCGCATGCTTATTTGTACGGACCATCAACCATAAAAGGAAAAGACAATACTATTTATACAGAAAAAGGATTTTACAATACCAAATCAGAGATTTCTCATTTTGTGAAAAATTCTAAAATTTATTTTACGGATAAAACCATTGAAGGCGATAGTTTGTATTACGATAAATACAAAGGATTTGCGTCTGCAACCAACAATATTCAGTTTATAGATACTGTTCAGAATTTTATTGCAAAAGGAAATTATGCTGAGTTTTTTGAGTTAAAAGATTCCGTTTTTATCGTTGATAGAGCTGTTGCTATTTCGTTGATGGATAAAGATTCGCTCTACATTCATGGAGATACTTTATTGATTACAGGAAAACCAGAAAAGAGAATAATGCGCATTTTTAACGATGTAAAAATCTTTAAAAAGGACATGCAAGGAAAAGCGGATTCGATTCATATGAATCAAACAACTGGAATTACACGCATGTTTAGAAATCCAATTTTGTGGTCTGGGAAAAATCAAATTACTGGCGATAGCATTCAATTGTTAAAAAATTTAGAAACCGATAAATTAGATTCTTTAAAGATTTTAAATAATGCTTTAATTGTGCAATTAGACACTATTATTGATGGCGTTTCTACCTACAATCAAATTAAAGGGAGAAATATGTTTGGGAAATTTATAGACGGAAAACTCAAGCATTTTTTAGTAAAAGGAAACGCAGAAGTGGTGTATTACAACAGAGGCGAAAGCGGGGTTTTAGAAACTATTACCAAACAAAAATGTAGTTCTATTGAGTTTACGTTGGATGCTACCAACAATATAGAATCTATAAAATACATTAAGAAACCTGAAGGAACTTCGTATCCGCCAGAACAACTGCCAACAAATGCTAGAACCTTAAAAGGATTTATTTGGCGAGAAGATGAGCAACCAAAAACAATGGAAGATATTTTTGTGGTTGGTGCTGAAATTTCGAGGAAAAAGAAAGCTAGTAATTCTGTAGTTATAAAAAAGAAAGAATAATGAAGTCTGATTTTTTTACATATCAAGCACAAACTTCTCCTCACCCACTTTCGTTAGAAATTTCTCATGCTAAAGGAAGTTATGTCTATGACACAAATAATAAAAAATATTTAGATTTTATTGCTGGCGTTTCTGCAAATACGTTGGGGCATAATCATCCTAAAATATCTGAAGCGATAAAAAATCAAGTAGATTCTTATACACACGTTATGGTGTATGGAGAATTTATTCAGAAACCACAACTTGAATTATGTAAAGTCTTAGCAGCTACAATTCCGACTAAAAATTGTGCGGTCTATTTAACCAATTCTGGAACAGAAGCAACTGAAGGCGCTTTAAAATTAGCAAAACGATTTACTGGTAAAACAGAAATTATGGCTGCAAAAAACGGCTATCATGGCAGTACCCAAGGTGCTATGAGTGTTTCTGGTGCAGAAGAACAAAACCGCGCATTTAGACCATTAATTCCTGGGATAAAATTTATAGAATTCAATAATCAAGTTGATATTGAAAAAATTACTTCAAAAACGGCTGCTGTAATTTTAGAAACAATTCAAGGTGGCGCAGGTTTTATAGCACCTACAAATAACTATTTACAAAAAGTAAAAACAAAATGTACAGAAGTTGGTGCTTTGTTGATTCTAGATGAAATTCAATCTGGAATTGGACGTACAGGAACTTTTTGGGGTTTTGAAAATTACAATGTTGTTCCTGATATTATTGTAACTGGAAAAGGTTTGGGTGGCGGAATGCCAATTGGTGCTTTTATCGCTTCTCAAGAAATGATGAGTTGTTTAAAAGACCATCCTAAATTAGGGCATATTACTACATTTGGCGGACATCCTGTTATTGCTGCTGCTGGGTTGGCAACGATCACTGAATTAAACAATTCTACTCTTATCAAAGAAACACTTCGGAAAGAACAATTGATTCGAAATTATTTACAACATCCTGCAATTAAAGAAATGCGTGGAAAAGGATTGATGTTAGCAGCAATTGTTGAAACTCCAGAAATCGCTTCTCAAATCATTTTAAAATGTTTAGACAAGGGTTTACTCCTGTTTTGGTTATTGTTTGAAGGAAAAGCCATTAGAATAACACCACCACTAACAATTTCTGACGATGAACTTAAAAAAGGTTGTGAACTTCTTTTAGAAGTTCTTGAAGAATTGGTTTAGTTTGTTCTAAATACTTTTTTTCCTCTTTATTTGGAAATGAACCTGATGGACATTGTATTTTTTTCGTAGATTTACAATGCTATGAATATCAAACATCCACAAAAAACAGTTGTAGAGATACAAAAAACACTACACAAAAAAGAAGTGGTACTGCTGCTCCTTTTTCCATACAACGATGCTATCAGTACAATCCTAAAATCTTTAAAAGGCTATTATTGGAGCAATACACTTAAAGGTTGGGTTACCAAATATACTGACGAAAGATTATCCGAAGTAAAAATTAGCCTAAAAAATAAAGCCACAGTAGTACTTGCTGCATCCTTATTTGAAAACTTGCATAAAAGAGGCGTAAAAACCCAGAGATCGCTCACAGAGGACAATAAAGAACTGATAAGGTCCTATGTAAAGTACTTGAAAGGAAAACGGTATAGTAAAAGCACCATACAAACCTATTTTACATTTATAGCTGATTTTATAGATTATATACAGCCTAAACCTTTGGTTGATTTAACGAATAGAGATGTCGAGTTATTTATTGAAGCTGTTTTTATTGCACGCTCATACAGCATCAGCACACAAAGACAATTTATTAGTGCTTTAAAATTATTGGTGAGTTTATATCCAGAATGTCACATCGATTCTTTTATGCTAGAACGACCTAAAAGATCAAGAATATTGCCAACAGTATTGTCTCAAACAGAAGTAATTACTCTTTTACAAGTAACAAAAAACTTAAAGCACAGAGCAATTATAGCATTGCTTTACTCTGCCGGATTACGAATTAGTGAATTGATTTCTTTAGAATTAAAATACATTGATATTTCAAGAAGGCAAATTTTAGTTAAAAACGGAAAAGGAAGAAAAGATCGTTACGTTATACTAGCAAACAGCTTTTTACCATTGTTACAAAACTATCTAGCGACCTATAACCCTAGTCGTTTTTTTGTTGAAGGAAAGAATGGTATTCGCTATTCAGATAGCAGTATCAGAAAATTCTTACATCGTGCTACCCAGCTTTCAAAAATCAGCAAGAAAGTAACACCACATACATTACGCCATAGTTATGCGACACATTTATTAGAAAACGGAATTGGATTGCGGCATATTCAAGAACTATTAGGGCATTCTAAACCAGAAACAACAATGATTTATACACATGTTGCTAAAAAAGATTTGCTAGAAATTAAAAGTCCGTTAGATACTATTTTAGAATCGTTGGCTAAAGAACCGCTACAGTCGAAACCTGTATTGAATATTAAAAATTTTGATATCGATTAAGTATTTTTTTTTATGTAGCTTTATACTTCTTAAAAATTGCACCATTTCTTTAAGAATTTTTTAATGATCGTATTGTGTATTTTTAAGTTTGATAACAGGAACAAAAGTTCCTTTTATCCGAAAATTATAACCGATAAATGAGAACTTTATTCTCTATACAACTAGTTAGGCACAATTAGAAAATCAATGGAGAATAAAATAAATGAACTTATAAAAGAAGCGGAAAAATACACTTTTGACATATGTTCATATTATCAAAGTGAACACGATTGTCATTACAGTAAATCAACTCCTGAAATGCAGGCATGGGCAGCAGAATGCGAGGATTTTATTTTATCAAATTACGGAAAAAATAGTTCTCCTTGGAGAATATTCGCCAAATTTAATAGAGATAAACTTGATGGCAACTATGACTACACGTTTGAAGAAGAAAAAGGATATATCATTTCCGCATTGACTTCATGTTTACGCATAAAGCCAAAAACTAATACAAAAGAATTCAACTCAAAACCTGAGCTAGATTTATCCAAAGTATTTATCGTTCACGGACATGATGATGAGGCCAAATCAAAAACAGCTCGATTTGTTGAAAAATTAGGATTTGAAGCCATAATACTCCATGAACAAGCAAGTTCAAGTAAAACAATAATTGAAAAAATTGAAGAGTATTCAAATGTAGGATTCGGAATAATCCTGTATACTCCTTGTGATGTTGGAGCGAAGCAAAATAAAAATATAGACTTAAAACCAAGAGCTAGACAAAATGTAGTTTTTGAACATGGCTTTTTAATTGGAAAAATCGGAAGAAGTAATGTATGTGCTTTAGTGAAAGGGGATGTTGAAACACCAAATGATATTTCTGGAGTAGTTTATGTTTCTATGGACAAATCTGATTCGTGGAAATACGCCATAGCTAAAGAGATGAAAAAAGCGAATTATGATGTTGACATGAATAAAATATAAAAGTGCCTAACAATGGCTATAATTAATACGGGTTTTGGTTCTTACCCCAAAGGTTGGTGTATATTTATGAAGTCCGCCAAATCTTTTGATTTGGCTTTAAAATAAAAAAGATAAAACAAAATAAAAAGTTTTGGTTAAGTGCTTAATCGGAAATTAATTGCTTTTAATTCCCGTACTAACCATAGCCGAGACGTTGGCAAACATTTTACAAAATCAATAATCATTCGGACAAAGGACTTAAAAGCATTTAAACATCATTCAGTTGTCGTAAATAACGACACAATAAACTATTCACGTTACCCAACATTAAAAGAAACGTACTTTCTTGAAATAGGTTGACTAAAAATTAAACAATGAGAAATAACAACTTTATATTTTTAATACTTGTATTTGCACTATTTTTAAATGCTTGCAACACTAAAAATCAGAAATCAAAAGGCAGTGATTTACCAATTACAGAAGAAAAGGATTATTGGAATAAAGCTTATAATAGCTCAACAAAAGAGAGATTCATTCCTGTTGAACTTTTTACTGGAGGAAAATGGGATGGGAAACATGAATTAATACTAAAAGAGGTTTCTACCACTGCCTGTGCCACTGTCAGTGGGAGTCAAACACCATGCGTCAAAAATTACATTACGGGTCCTTTCAAAACAGAAGTAAATAATACCAAAATTGAATGGGCTGGCAATGAAGTTACCTACTATCGAAGAACATATAGTACCAGGCGTGGTGGGGATGTCGAATCATTTTTTACAATTAATAATTCAAGAGATGGACTAGTGAGAATTTATGATAAACGAAAAAAGAGGGGTGCCAGAACTTATGATGGATTAGGGAGTAAATTTCCATTGGGTTACTGGAAGCAAGGTGAAGTGCGCGTTTATCCCTCACGCAGACCAACAAGAATCGAAATCATAGAACTTGATGGACCGAATCATTGCCTTACTTTTCGATGGACAATTGGACTAGGCAAAGAAAGAAATTCAGATAATATTTACACGTTTTGTCCCGATAAGGGATTTACAAAATTTCGTTACAATAACGAAGGTACTGATTCAAAAAAAAGGAAAACCACTGAATTAAATAATGGAAAAAGGAAATTGAAAAAGAACAATTGAATAAAAAACGTATGCCAACACCGTATAAAAAACATAGGACGTTAGTGCTAATTTTAAAATCTTGTGTTTATTAATGAAGTCCGCTAAATAATAAACTGAAACGAAAGTGCATATTTATTGCCCTACGTTTCTTATACTAACCCGTTGGCATTAATTAAGAAAATGGTAACAAAATAAAAACCCCATAGTCTTTTACATCAAAACCATTTTAATGAATAAAATTAAATTATTAGCAGTATTGTTAAGTATATTTTTAAATACTTCATGTCAAAACAATACTCTTGAAAAAAAATTAGAAATTGATTCCTTTATTAAAGAACAAATTAAAGTTCATGAAATTCCAGGTTTGGCACTAGGCGTAATAAAAAATGGAAAAGTGATTTATGAAGGTTATTTTGGAAAAGCAGACTTAAAAAACAACTCTAATATAGACAAGCAAACTATATTCCCTCTATATTCTATAACCAAAATTGCCGTATCAACAGCTGTACATCAACTTGTAGAGCAAGGCAAACTCTCTCTGAGTAATACCATATCTCAATATCTTGATGATTTACCAAATCAGTGGAAGAATATTAAAATAGTACACTTATTAACACATTCTTCTGGATTACCTGATTTTACTTTTGCAGATAGAAACCTTACTGACAAAGAATTAATAGCAAAACTATTCAAAGAGGAACTTCGTTTTGAAAAAGGAAATCAATTTGAATATAACCAGACCAATTATTGGCTTATCGCACAGGTTATTGAGAAAATAACAAATTTAACATTAGAGGAGTTTATTTTAAAAAATCAATTCCCTGAAAACACAAGTGATGTACTAATTTCATCCAATTTCAAAGACTCTATTCCCAATAGAGTGAACAGATATTACTTTGTCAATGAATTAAATCGATATCGCAAGTTAGGTAGCAACTTTCAGAAAAGGTCTCATGCTGCAAATGGGTTAAATGCAACATTGAGTGGTTTTATCAAATGGAATGAGCGTCTTGATAATAATTTGTTATTAAAAGAAGAAACAAAATTGAACATGTGGAAACCATTTAACTATGCAAACGAAACGGATACATTTCTTCATGGTTGGAAAATATATACTTCAAACAATACTACTTCTTATGGCTTTACAGGAGGTTTACAAACTGGCTACAGAAAATTTGTAACAAATGATTTAACCATTATACTATTAACAAATGGAAGCAAGTATTTCCCTGTTCATAATAGTATTATTAATCGTATTGCTGGTATAGTTGACACTACATTACATGATGAAAAATTAGTAGCAGAACAGAAATTAACATCGCTTTTTCTAAATGAAGACTTCGATATTGCCATAAAAGAGTATTACAAATTGAAAGGTGAAAACCCTAATATATCCTTTGAAGAAATCCTTAATACTTTTGGTTACTTTTTTCTAAATAAAAACAAGGTAAAAGAAGCGATTAAAATTTTCGAGATAAATGTACATGATAACTCCAAATTAGCAAACGTTTATGATAGTTTGGCAGAAGCATATTTAGCTAATAATCAATTTGAAATTTCAAAAAAAAATTACGAAAAATCATTAAAATTAAATCCAAAGAATAATAATGCCAAAGCAATGATTAAAGTAATTAAAAACAAATTGAAGGATAACTAATGCCAACACCGTATAAAATTAATTGCTAGTTTTAGTTTACTTATGAAAATCCGTGAGGATTTTCTATTCAGTTTGTATTTACTAAATTAGGTGCTTAATCAACGCAACAAACCATATACAAGCACGTTGGCAACAAGCTAAAAAAACAATCGCAATGGAATTAAAGTCATTTAAAATAGAAGATTGGAAATATCTCAAAAAGTGGATTTCAAGTGAATCGGAATTAATACAATTTGCTGGACAGATTTTTACTTTTCCAATTGACCAAAAACAAGTCGAAATGTATTTATCCGACTCAAATCGAACTGTATTTAAGGTAGAAAACGAGAATAATAAAACAATCGGAATTGCTGAAATAAGCATTTCACAGGAAAATGTTGCGAAATTAGCTCGGATTTTAATCGGAGAACAAACAATGCGTGGAAAAGGAATTGGAACTGAACTGATTAATAAACTGACCGAATATGGATTTAATAACCTGAAAAAGGAAAAAATTATTTTAAATGTTTATTCTTGGAATATTGGAGCTATTAAATGTTATGAAAAAGTTGGATTTTCCCAAACTGACAAACCAATAAAACTTGTGAAAGTCGGAAATGAAGAATGGAAAACAATCGAAATGGAAAAAAGCCTGATTGCCAACACCGTATAAAAATAATGCGTAGTTTAGTGCTTAATCAAAGTGTCGTGCATTTTTGTTACGTCTGATTTTCCTTCGGAAAATCCTCGCACACAAAACCGTACTATTCTTATACAAACACGTTGTGTGTCATAACATCAACCACAAAGTGGTCTAATAAATATGTCGAAATTAGTAGAACATAGAGAGAAGAGAAACTTAACTCAAGAAGAACTTTCAAAAAAGTCAGGAATCTCTGTAAGGACTATCCAACGAATAGAGTCAGGTAATGACCCCAAGGGATTTACTTTAAAAGCTTTAGCGAAAGCGCTAAATATAAACGAAATTGACCTTATTAAAAAGAACAACCTAAGCAAAGAATCCAATTCTAACTTAGTTAATTTAATTAATCTTTCTTCCTTGATTGTTGTCTTTATTCCTATTGCAAATTTTATTTTACCTCTAATAATCACACTTATCAAAAAACAATTAAATTCTTTAACTAAACAGATTATAACAATTCAAATACTGTGGGCTGTCATAATGATAGTGGTATACTTAATTGGAAGCATTCTCTTTCTTGGGGAATTAGGTCGTGATATTGGAATTGGAATTTTATTACTTCTAGTTATTGCAAATGTTTTTCTTATCCTAAGAAACAGTATTGAGCTTAACAAAAAAAACAAACTATATATTAACTTAAAGTTCAGCATCATCTAGATTTATTCTAATAATGACGGCTCTTGGCAGGTTTTTGGCGGGTTCTTTTTTTTAATTTTTTTATTTTATAATTGATTTTTGCATTTAATAAACAAAACAATTATGAAATCAAAAAAACACATTTTAATTATTTGTCTTATTTTCTTTTTTGCAAATATCACTTTCAGTCAGAGTAGTCAAAAACAAATTCAAAAAATAGACAGTCTATTTACTTCTTGGCGTGTTCCTAATCATCCAGGTGGTTCTGTATTGATCTCAAAAGAAGGGAAAACTATTTTTTCAAAATCCTATGGTTTAGCTAATATAGAATTCAACATTCCAAACACAAACAACACTCTTTTTAATATTGGTTCTATATCAAAGCAATTCACAGCTATGGGTATTGTGCTATTCGAAGAGCAAAACAAACTCTCTTTTAATGATGATATTAAAAAATACATTCCTGAATTACCTGATTTTGGTGTAACCATTACCATTCGTCATTTATTGCACCACACAAGCGGTTTAAGAGATATTCACGGATTATTAGGGCTTGCAGGATGGAAAAGTGAAGATTTAGAAACAAATGATGATCTCTATAGAATTATTAAAAATCAAAAAGAACTAAATTTTAACCCTGGAGAAGAATTTTTGTATTGTAATACGGGATATATACTTTTAGCAAAAATCATTGAAAATATTAGTCAATTAAAATTTGACCAATGGATGAAGCTAAATGTTTTTCAACCATTAGGAATGAAAAACACATATGTTGAGACGTCTGTATATAACATTATTCCTAATAATGCTACCTCATACTATTCCCGAAAAGAATTTAAACGAGCTATAGAGTATTGGGGTTACTTTGGCTCTGGAAACATGCACTCTACAATAGAAGATATAAACATCTGGCTACAAAATTTTAGCACACCTCAGAATAATTGGGAATCAGCTTTTAATAAATTGCTATTAACAACACCTTTAAATAATGGTTTTGAAACCAATTATGGCTTTGGTATTCGTATTGATGATCACAAAGGAAAGAAGGTAGTTCAACATGGAGGATCAGTTGGTGGTTTTAGGTCGATAGTAAGAACTTTCACTGAAGAGCACCTTAATATTATAATTCTATCTAATTTTTCAGGAAGCAATATTGGATTTAAGGTTAATAAAATTTCTGAAATTATTTTAGGAAACAATAAAAAAACACGAATAAATGGTATAACTGAAAAACTTCCAAAGCCAAATAATTTTATCAAGTTGTCAGATAAAACACTTAAGAAATTTCAAGGTGTTTACTGGAGTGATGAAGAAAAAACTGGGCGAAAGATTTATGTGAAAAATGATACCCTACGATATTCAAACTCAAACACTAACGAATGGCCTTTAGTACCAATAGGAAAGAATACTTTTAGAATGGAAAAATCTACTGTCAAATTTAATAGTAATACACATCAAATGATTATTGAGTCTGAAAATAATTTACCTGGAGTCTTTACCTTTCTTCAAAGTAATCTAGACAAAAACACAAATGATTTAAATATGCTTGTTGGAAATTATTACAGCCAAGAACTAAAAGCTATATATTCAATTTCTATAGATGATAAATCTAATATCTATCTGGAACACGCAAGACATGGAACAATAAAACT
>JBLHOD010000019.1:0-12709 GCA_047622545.1 Polaribacter sp.
GTTTGCATAATTTTAATGGTTGCATCAATTGCATCTTGCATATACATCATCGGCAAACGTGTATCTTTTGATAAAAAACATTCATACGATTTATTTTCTATCGCTTTAAAATAAATATCTACTGCAAAATCTGTCGTTCCTCCACCAGGTTTTGTTTTCCAGCTAATAATCCCCGGATACCGAATACTTCTTACATCAACCCCATATCTGTTATGATAATAGTTACACCAATGTTCACCCGCTAATTTACTAATTCCGTAAACTGTAGATGGCTCCATAATGGTTTGTTGTGGAGTATTTATTTTTGGTGATGTTGGCCCGAAAGAAGCAATAGAGCTTGGCCAAAACACTTGTTTTATGTGTTTTTCTTTTGCTAATTCTAAAACTCCGAGTAAAGAGTTCATGTTTAATTCCCAAGCTTTTTGTGGATATTTTTCTGCGGTTGCAGAAAGCATTGCTGCCATTAAATAGACTTGAGTAACGTTGTATTTTTGAATTACTTTTAAAATTCCTTCTTTGTCTGTTGCGTCTAAATATTCGAACGGACCCGAATTCATTAACTCTTCATTTCCTTCTCTAATATCTGAAGCGATCACGTTATCGTTTCCGTAATTTTCTCTAAGTTTTTGTGTAAGCTCAGAACCAATTTGTCCGCAAGCTCCGATAATTAAGATGGTTTCACTCATTCATTAAAAGTTCAAATTATTTCAAACAAAAGTACATAATTAAAGTTTCCTTCAAAAATGAAAATTGAAATTAGTTACTATTCCTTTTTTTAAAAAAATATTAATTGTCAAAGTCGAAAAATTAAATCTAAAATTATGTATTTTTACGAATATAATTTTGGCATGCGTAACTATTTTATCTTTTTATTTTTAATTTTTTTGTCTTGTAAAAAAAATACTGCTGTACAAGAACCTGAAATTCAAAAATCTGACAAGAACATTGTTCAGAAGCATAATGCAGCTTTATTGTTAGAAAATATATCAAATAAGAAAGTTGTGAATTGGAAAGAATACCAACAAGTATCTAACAATTTAAAACAGTTCTCTGCTATTTCTGCTAATGAAGCTTTAAATAATGCAATTCAGTTATCAGAAGTAGTTAAATTTTTAAAAGATAGTATTAGACCAAAAGAATTATTAAATCTATCTTTTAGAACACGAATAAATGTTTTAGAAAATGAAGCTTTGCGTTTAAAAGACATGACCTTTATTCCTGCAATAACAGCAAACGAAGTGAACATTCAAGTCGATAAAATAATAGCCGCTTTTTCTGCTACAAACTCTAAAATTAACACGATATATTCTCAGCTAGAAGTTGAAAAAGAAATTTTATTGCAAGAAAAAAAAGTTATAAAAATAAACACTAAAAAACCTTTCAAAAAAAACACTCTATTGAAAACCAAAAGGACTATTTAGGTTTTATTTAAATACTTCTTTCTAATACTAATTTCACATCAAATCATGAAAAAAATCACTCTTTACTTTTTGCTTTTTATTCCTTTATTGGCTTTTTCTCAAAACTATCAAAACAGTGCACCATGGATGAATGATAGTAGTTTAAAAAAGAAAGGAAAAATTACCTTAAATGATATTTCAGCTGCCGCAGAAAGATACTTTTCTACGATTGATAGAAATAAAAAAGGAAGCGGATATAAACCCTTTAAGAGATGGCAATATCAGAATGGTTTTTATACAAATCTAGACGGAACATTAAAAACGAATGCACAAAAACTAGATGCTTGGCAACAAAAAAACAACATGAATGCATCTGCTCAAAACAATGCAAACGACACAAGTAACTGGACATCTTTAGGTCCATATTCTCATACAAATACTGCTTCTTGGTCTTCGGGTCAAGGAAGAGTTAATGTTGTTGCTGTAGATCCTAGTAATGCAAACACCTATTATGTGGGTACGCCAGCTGGTGGAATTTGGAAGTCTACTGATTTAGGAATCAATT
Organism: Polaribacter sp.; assembly: GCA_047622545.1. Taxonomy (GTDB): domain Bacteria; phylum Bacteroidota; class Bacteroidia; order Flavobacteriales; family Flavobacteriaceae; genus Polaribacter. The sequence goes on from JBLHOD010000019.1 coordinate 1,966, forward strand.
GGCTACCTTTAAATGATTTCTTACCACAAATTGGTGTTTCTGGAATTGCGGTTCATCCAACTAATTCTAATATTATTTATATTGCAACTGGAGATGATGATGCAGGAAATTCATCTGCAATTGGTGTTATGAAAACTACAGATGGAGGAGCAACTTGGAATAGTACTGGAACGATGGATGGAAATCCAAGTTCTATGAATGATATTTTTATAGACTCAGCAAATCCAGAAACTATTATAGTAGCAACAAATTCTGGTGTTCAAAAAACCACAAATGGTGGTACAACTTGGACAAGAACATTAAATGCAACCATCAGAGATTTAAAAAGAAAACCAGGTTCTTCACAAATATTTTACGCAGCAACTTCAAATACTGTTTATAGATCAATTGATGCAGGAAACTCTTTTACGGCTGTTACTATTACTGACTTTAGTGATTCTGGAAGAATTGCCTTAGCAGTAACACCTGCGAGTCCGAATGTAGTATATTTTGTAAGTGCAAAGTCAAACAATGATTTTAACGGCGTGTATAAATCTACTACTAGCGGAGCAAGCTATACAAAAACTACTGAAACGGATGATATTTTTAAAAGCTCACAAGCTTGGTATGATTTAGCTATTGCTGTTTCTGATACTAATGCAAATATAATCTATGTTGGAGTCCTAAATATATGGAAATCTACTGATGGAGGTGCTGATTTTAAAGTAATAAATAGCTGGAGCGCTCCAACTGCGGCAGCTTATACGCATGCTGATATTCACTTTTTAGATTTTATTGACGGTAAATTTTTTGCAGGTACAGATGGAGGTGTTTATGTTTCAACAGACCACGGCACAAACTTTACAGATTTAACAAAAAATTTAGCTATTGGTCAGTTTTATAAAATTTCTGTAGCAAATCAAAACTCAGGAAATATTGTTGGTGGTTTACAAGACAATGGTGGTTATGCATTAAAAGGTAATCAATGGAGTGTTTATCATGGAGCAGATGGAATGGATTGTGCGATAAACCCACTTGATCCAGAAAATTATTTTGGTTTTATACAATATGGTGGTTCATTATATGAAACTAGAGATGGTGGATTAACTAGATCTAGCTCGGCTAGTGCACCTACAGCAGAAACTGGCACTGACGATAGCGGAGGAAGATGGGTAACACCATTGGTTGCTGATAGAAAAGGAAATCTGTATTCAGGTTATAGTAGTTTATACAAATTAGTTAATGGTGCTTGGGTTAAAGTTTCAACTCATGATTTTGGTGGAGATTTATACAATATTGAAATTGATCCAAATAATGAAAAAAATATTTATGTTTCTAGAGAAGGTAATTTATTTAGAAGTACAGATTCTGGAGTAACATTTACAAAGATATATAGTACATCAACAATAAACTCAATAGAAATTAGTCATAACGATGGAAATGTAGCGTGGTTGGTTTCTAATGGAGCTGTAACTAAAACCACAAACATAAATGATGCTACTCCTACTTTTACAAATATAACAGAAAACTTACCTTTTAATGACAACAAGTTGGTTTTAAGACATCATGCAGGTAATAAAGATAATAGAGTGTATTTAGGAACTACTTTAGGTGTGTATTATATTGATGATACACTAACAAATTGGGTCACTTTTGATAACAAATTACCAAATACATCTGTTAGAGATATAGAGATTAATGAAAAAGAAGCAAAATTAATCATTGGTACTTATGGTAGAGGAGTTTGGGTTTCTGATATTACTAATTCATTTCCTGCAAATGAGGTGAAATTAGTTTCTATTGATTCTCCTGTAAACAATTCTAAAGGTTGTGGTTCTGTTGCACCAACAATTACAATTCAAAATAAAGGAACCAATGCTATTACAGCAGTTACTGTTAATTACAATATGGATGGTGGTGCAAATTCTGTATATAATTGGACAGGGAATTTAACATCTAATACAACAACGCAAATTAATATTACTGCTTTTGCTGCAACAGAAGGAAACCATACTTTTAACGTAGAAACTGTTATCAATAATGATACGTATACTACAAACAACTCTAACAGTGTGTCATTTTCTATAAACGGTTCTAACGCAACGCCAACTACAGTAAATACTTTTGAATCTTCAAATGATGACTTAGTAACTGAAGCTAGTGGTGCTGGTGCGGGCACACTTGGTTTATGGGTAAGGGGAACCCCAACAAAAACATTATTAAGTTCTGTTGGCTCTGGAAATTCTGCATATGTGACAACCTTAAATGGAAATCACCCTGATAAAACAACTGGTTATTTATATACAAAATGCTACGATCTAACTTCGGTAACAGGTCCTGTCTTAAGTTTTAAAATGGCTTTTGATATTGAAAAGGATTGGGATTATATGACTGTAGAATACACTACAGATCAAGGAAAAAATTGGCAAATACTAGGTTCATCAACAGATGCGAATTGGTATAACAGTAATTCAACATCAAATAGTTTACCTGGGAAACAATGGTCAGGACAAGGAGAGAGCACAAATTCACTTGGAGGAACAAACGCAACTTTGCACGATTATAGTTTTGACTTGGCTGCTTTTACAACTCAACCAAATGTAATCTTTAGATTTAAATTTGCAGCAGATGACCTAGAAAATAATGAAGGAGCACTTATAGATGATTTAGTAATTACTGGAGTATTGCCTGTAGAAGAGTTTAGTGAAATTAAAGGTTTGTCAATTTCGCCAAATCCATCAAATAGCATGTTTAATATTAATTGGTTGCAAGGAACAGATTTTTCTATTTCTGTTTTTGATTTAACCGGAAAACTAATTTTACAACAAAAAAATAGTTCTCCTGCAATTAAGAGATTCGAATTAGATATGTCTAAATATAGTATAGGAATTTACGTTGCTAAAATTAAGGTTGATGATTCGCAAAGTACCAAAAAATTAATTTTAAGATAAATTAAAAATAGCCTCTTAAAAAGAGGTTATTTTTTTTCTAATACATTTTTTACAGTTGAAAAAATAAGATCGAATTCGTATCCTTTTCTTATTAAAAAATCTGTGAGTTTCTTTTTTCTTTTATAAAAATCAGACTCATTTATAAATGAATTCCGTTTAACTGCAATCTTATCTATTGTTGTTAAATAATCATCCTCGTCTATTTCTTTTAGTGCCGTTTTTATATTGTATTCAGAAATATCTCTAAATTTTAATTCTCGAATAATTCTTTGTTTACCCCAATTTTTAATCTTGAATTTCCCTCTTGCAAAGCTTTTACAAAAACGTTCTTCATTTACAAAGTCATGTTCCATCAAATGTAAAATTATTTGATTTTTTGCCTCTTCAATTAAGATAAACTCTTTCAATTTTGTCTCAACTTCTTTATGACATCGATCTTGATACACACAATATCTTTCTAGCTTTCTTTTAATTTCTTCTATTGAAAAATATTTTTGCTCTATCATAAAAATTATAACCTTAACTATTCAAAAATAAAGAATTTATACTTGCTAAGAATTAAAAAAAGGCTGAGGTTTTTTACCTCAGCCTTTTTCAACTATTAAAAAGTAACTATTACGCCATTTTTAAACGCAACCACATTTTAAATCTTGTGACTAAATAAAATAGAATTGGTACTACTATTAATGTTAAGAATGTTGCTACGAATAAACCATATATAACTGTCCAAGCTAATGGCCCCCAAAACACAACATTATCTCCTCCTATATATATGTGAGGATTTAACTCACTAAACAATGTAAAGAAGTTAATGTTTAAACCAATTGCTAGCGGAATTAACCCTAAAATAGTTGTAATTGCTGTTAATAAAACTGGGCGTAAACGTGCTCTACCCGCTTTTACAATACTTTCAAAAAGGTCTTCTTTATCTAAATAATCGTTTTCATCTAATTCTAATTCTTCTTTCTTTCTGTCGATTAATAATTGCGCATAATCTAAGAGTACAACTCCGTTGTTTACCACAATTCCTGCCAAAGAAATAATTCCCATCATCGTCATCATAATAACAAAAGAAGCTCCAGAAATTACCAATCCTCCGAATACACCAATAAAACTTAAAAAGATTGCCAGCATAATAATACCTGGTTTTGAAACCGAATTAAATTGGAAAATTAAGATAAAGAAAATTAATCCTAAACCTGTAAAAAACGCTCCAACCAAAAAGTCCATTTGTTTGTTTTGTTCTTCAATCTGACCTGTATAATCAATCTTAATTCCTCTTGGCAAATCTTTAAAACTCTTCATTTCTTCTTGAATTTTACGAACCACAGCACTTGCATCTGTTTCTCCTGGCGCTAATGCAGAATAAACTGTTACAACTCTTTTTATAGATTTATGTTTAATAGCACTAAAACCTGAGTTATTACTGTGTGTGGCAACAGCAGAAACCGGAATTTCTCTTACCTTACCAGAAGCCATATCTCTAAAGATAATATTCTGATTAAAAACTGCACTTTTATTGTATCTATCTTCTTTATTAAAACGAACATAAATATCATAATCTTCTCCATCTTCTTTATAAATGCCAGCTTTGTTTCCAAAAATTGATGCTCTTAATTGTTGTCCTACTTGACCAGTACTAACACCTAATTCCCCAGCCTTTTTCCTGTCAACTATTACTTGCATGCCTGGTTTATCTCTGTTGACATCAATTTTTAACTCATCAATTCCAGAAACACTTTTTGTATTGATAAAATCACGCATTCTTTGCGCTGTATGAATTAATTCTGCATAATCATCTCCTTCAATTTCTATATTAATTGGAGATCCAACTGGTGGACCATTTGCATCTTTTTCTACAGAAATTAATACTCCAGGATAAATACCAACTAAAGCAGTTTGTACTTTTTGACGCAACAACTCACTATCTAAACCTCTTCTAAATTTGTACTCTCTCATAGAAGCTGTAATTTTTCCTTTGTGTGGCATTTCTGCAGCAGAACCCATATCTGTCTGCGGGTTTCCTGCTCCTTCACCAACTTGAGAAACAACACTTTCTATCATAAAGTTATAATCTCCATCCATGTAAGTATCACTATATAAAACATTAGATACTTTTTCTTCAATCAACTTTGTAATTGTATTGGTTTTTTCAATCGCTGTACCTTCTGGATATTCTATATAGACAATAATTTGATTTGGTTTATTATCTGGGAAAAACTCAACCTTTGTTCTTTGAGTAGCTAGAGACCAACCAAATGTTGCAAAAGCAGCAAATAATAAAAGAAAAGTTCCAACCACTAATAAGTATGGTCTCCAACCAGTTAAAGCACTTATTAACCGTCTTTCGTACCAAGATTCTAATTTCGGCAACACATTCTTTTGAAAACTATTTGCCCATCTTCTTAAGAACAGTCTATAAATCCACAACATAATTGCCGTAAAAATCATTAAAGTTCCCAATGCACTATAAGCTCCACCTGTTAATAAAACGATGACTCCTAAACCTACCATAACACTTGTCATGATAATGATTCTTTTTACGGGCATATCATTGTCTTCTACACTCATAAATTGTGAAACCAATACTGAATTAAAGAAAATTGCTACAAATAATGATGACCCTAAAACAGTTGATAGTGTTATTGGTAATAGAATCATGAAATCTCCCATCATTCCAGGCCATAAGCCTAACGGAATAAATGCTGCAACAGTTGTTGCTGTAGAAATTATAATAGGAAATGCAATTTCTCCAATTCCTTTTTTAGCAGCTTCTACTCTACTCATTCCTTCTTGATCCATTAAACGATATACGTTTTCAACAACTACAATTCCGTTATCAACCAACATCCCGAGTCCCATAATCAGTCCGAAAAGAATCATGGTATTCATAGTATAACCCAACAAGTTTAAAATCATTAAAGACATAAACATTGACATTGGAATTGCAAATCCTACAAAAATCGCATTTTTAAATCCTAAGAAAAACATTAATACGGTTACTACTAAAATAACCCCGAAAATAATGTTGTTTACCAAATCATCAACTTGTCCAATTGTTTTAGAAGATTGATCATTTGTAATGGTAATTTTTAAATCTTTTGGGAAATGGTTTGCGATAGCATCATCAACAATTACTCGAATTTGTTCTGCTGCGGCAACCATATTTTTCCCAGCACGTTTTTTTACATCTAACATTACTACATCTGCTCCTTTTTCTCTTGCATACGTAGTTTTTTCTTTGTCTTTAAATGAAATAGTAGCGACGTCTCTTAAATAAATTGGATTGTCAAATTCAGATTTAATTACAAAGTTTTCTAAATCTGATGGGGCATCAATTTCACCAATAATCCTGATAGTTCTTCGCTGACCACTTGTAATAAAATTACCTGCAGACATGGTAACGTTTCCATTACTAATTGCGCTAGTTATATCGTTAAAACTGACTTTTGTAGCCATCATTTTATAAACATCAACGGCTACTTCTACTTCTTTATCTTGAGCTCCACGAATATCAGCTTTTTTAATCTCAGATAAATCTTCAATTTCATCTTGTAAATATTCTGCAAACTCCTTTAATTTATAAACCGGATAATCTCCAGAAATATTAATATTTAAGATTGGCATCTCTTCTGACATACTCAATTCAAAAACATTTGGTTCTATTTTAGCATCATTAAAAGTTGGCCAATCTTCACTAGAAGTTTCAGTAGCGATTTCGTCTTTTACCTTTTGTTTAGCTTGATCTACAGTAATATTTTCATCAAACTCTACAACAACCATAGAATAATCTTCTTGAGATGTAGAGGTAACCTCTACCACATTACTTACCGTTTTTAACTTGTCTTCTAACGGGTCTGTAATTCGTTTTTCTATATCTTCTGCAGTGTTTCCTGGAAAAACTGTACTAACGTATATTTTAGTTTCTTTTACCTCAGGAAAATTTTCTCTTGCCATAGAAAAATAAGCAGAAATCCCATAGAATAACAACACTCCCATTATTACATAGATGGTTGTTTTATTATGAATTGCCCAAGACGATAATTTAAACTCTTTATCTACTTGTTTTTTTTGTTTTGTCATCATTAATTTTTTATTGATTGATAACTTTTACGGTTTGTCCGTTGTTTACACTACGAGCTCCCTCTTTAATAATTTCTGTACCAGCAGTTAAATTTGCTAACACCTCAATAATATTTCCTTGAGTTTTACCTGTTTTAATAATTACCTTATGAGCAACAGCTTCTTTATTTGCTTTTTTGTTTTTTATAACATAAATAAATTGTTCTCCTTGTGCATTCTCTGAAATAATACTTTGCGGAATTAAGATAGCATTCGGATTCGTATAATCGTTAATATGAAGTCTTGCCGTTAAATTTGGTTTGATATTTCCGCTTTCATTTGAAACCGGAACTTCAACCTTAAAAGATCTGTTATTTGGATTGATAAAACTACCAACTTGTCTAATTGAGCTTGTTTCTGTTTCTCCTAAAACTGGGAATTCGACTTTTACTTCTTTACTTTTTGTAACACTAGCAAGGTATCTTTCTGGAACTTCTGTAGAAACATACATGTTACTTAAATTTATAATTCTAAAAATTTCTGCTCCTTGTCCTGGCGCAACAACAGTTCCTTCTTCTTTAAAAACAACATCTATAACTCCATCAAAAGGCGCTATAATTGTTGTTTTTTCTAGTTGAAATTTTATTTGCTCTACGGATTTTTGTTGTGCTAAGTAGTTTGTTTTAGATTGTAAATATTGCATTTCAGAACCAATTTTTTGATCCCATAATCTTTTTTGACGCTCATAAATAGTCTTTGCTAATACTACTTGAGTTTCCAATTGTGATAATTGTTGACTCATTACACCATCTTTTATTTTTGCTAAAACTTCACCTTTTTTAACACTTTGACCGTTTTTAACATATACAAATTCTAAGATTCCAGGCATTTCTGGATATATCAATAAATTTTGTTTTGTTTCTACATTTCCTTGTAGTTCTAAATAGTGCGTAAAAACTTCTTCTTTAGCTTTAAAGGTTGTAATTAATGGTACTTTCTTGTTCGCGTCTAAAGCGTCTATTTTTTCGTTTAACATTTCTAATTGATTAGAAAAACCTTGCTGTACTGTTTCTATTTCAACTTTTTTTGCTTTGATTTTTGAAACATCATTGGTAGCAATTATTTCATCAATTGTTGGTTCTTTTTTTTCTCCACAAGAAATAAAAAGAACTGCTGCTATTAATAGTGTATAAATTGTTTTCATGCCTAACTGATTATTTTAAAGGTATATTTAATGCGTTTTCTAATGCTGCTTTTTTAGCAATTACATCTAGCATTGATTGAATGTAATTTTGTTGTTGTGTATATAATTGATTTTGAGCTTGCGATAATTCGAAACTTGTAGAAACTCCTTCAAAGAATTTTATTTGTTGTTTTCTTTCAATTCTTTTTGCCAGCTCTAAATTTTCTTTTGCAGATTGATATTGCTCAATACTAAACTGATAATCGCTTTTTGCAGCTGCAGCTTTTAAACTTAATTGTTCTTTTATTTCTAGTAATCTAATATCTGCGTTATTGTATTCAAATTTTGCTTGTCTTGTTTTTGCTCTTCTTTCAAAACTACTAAAAATTGGAATTTCTAAACTAAGACCTAGTAATGATGAATTATACCATTTTTGATCGCTTCTAAAAAAATCAAATGAATCTGAGTTCCCTGCGTATCCGTAATTTACAAATGCTCTTAAAGATGGTAATGCTTTTGATTTTTCTAACAGCACTAATAATCTATTTCCTTCTTTCGTGTTTTCTGCAATTTTATAATCGACATGATCAGCAACATTAAAGTTTTTAGCCAATAAGTTTAAATCAATATTTCCTAAGATTAAAGAATCTAAATCATCTGTTAAAACAATTTGTTCGTCAATTAAATTACCCATAGAAATGTTTAGCATTTTATAACCAATATCTCTTAATCTGATGGTTTTATTTAGCTGACTTTTTAAGGTAGTTAATGTAATTTGTAGTTGCTCTACGTCTTCTTCTTCTGTTAATCCATTCTTGTAAATTTTCTTAGTATCTGAAAGTGTTTTCTCTAAAATTTTTAAATTTCCTTTCAAAATTTCGATGCTTTTTTCTGCAATTAAAACATTTCCGTAAGCATTTATGACTGCTTCTCTAATACTTAATTCTGTTTTCTCTTTTGCTTGTTTAGAAATGTTTAAATATGTTTTTGCAGATTGCAAAGCAACTATATAAGATCCATCAAAAATTAATTGGTTTAATGTTATTGCTGCATTTACGTTTTGCTTTGTTCCAAAAGCTACAGGAATAAAAGTTCCTGCTGGTCCACCAGTAATTTCTGCGGGCAATAAAGAAATTTGTTGCTTTAACCAATTCTGGTAATCTACTTTTGCACTAATTTTTGGTAAACCTATAGTAGTGGTTTCCCATTTCTTTTCTTTTGCTGCCCATACATTATTCTGAGCCACTTTTACATTGTAGTTGTTTTTTACAGCAAAACTTATTGCTTGTTCTAAAGAAAATTCTTTTATTTTTTCTTGCGAGAAACCTAAGCCTATAAAAAATAAACTGAAAAATAGTGTTAATTTATTTTGCATTTTTTTCTGGTTGATTGTTTATTATAATTTCGTTTAATTTATCTATTCCTTTTTCTGTACAAATTCCTCTTAAATGATATTCTAAATAAAAATTCATAATGTCATTCATAGAAAATTGTTTTAACGGAAACAAGTCTACATCTTTTAAGCCTATCATTCCGTGAAAATAAATTCTTGAGATAAAACCTAAATTGATGGTATCTCTATAAAAACCTAATGCAACACCTCGTTTTAAATTCTCTATAACACATTCTTGCATTACATCAAACTGTTTGCTTTTTATTGTTGTATAAATCTTTGGATAGTACTTTTGTAACTGATATTGTGGAGATGTTTTTTCGTTTTTTAAATACTCCATAGAAAATCGTTTTATTTCATACAATTCATCTATCGGATTTTCTTCTTTACTACAAATTATATTAATTCCATCGCAAATAATCTCAAAAACACAATTAGTTACTTCCTTTACTAAATCTGTTTTATTACTAAAATGAGTATAAATTGTTTTTTTAGAAACAGCTAATTCATTAGCAATATCATCCATAGTAACACTCTTAAACCCAAGGTTTAAAAACATTTCACTTGCCTTAAATAAAATTTTATCTCTCATATTCGGGTGCAAATATACAACAGGAAACTTTAAAAACAATAAAAGTTTCCATAGTTTTATTAATTATTTAATATTGGAGTTAACAATGTAAAATCTTTGTTACATTTGCTTATTAAAATTATCACCTTGGATTTATCATTATTTCGACAAGAGTTTTTAGCCTATAAAGAAGCACAAAACTTAACTAGAGAACCCAAAAACCTCTATGAACCAATACATTATATTCTGAGTTTAGGCGGTAAAAAAATTCGCCCTGTTTTAACGTTAATGGCAGCAAGTTTGTTTTCTGATGAGTATAAAAAAGCACTTCCTGCAGCTTATGCAATTGAGATGTTTCATAACTTCACATTAATGCATGATGATATTATGGATGACGCTCCGTTGCGAAGAGGAAAAGAAACCGTTCATGAAAAATGGAATATTAATTCCGGAATATTATCTGGTGATGCAATGTTGATTTTAGCATATCAGTATTTTGAAAATTATCCACCAATGATTTTTCAAAAATTGGCGCAATTATTTAGTAAAACCGCTATTGAAGTTTGTGACGGACAACAATTAGATGTAGATTTTGAAACTAGAAA
>JBLHOD010000020.1:0-12027 GCA_047622545.1 Polaribacter sp.
TAGTTTTTGGATTATCCGCAGATAATTCTTCAATAACAAAACCAACTTGTTCAGTTTGCGGAACAATTGCAATTCCTTCTAGTTTTACAGTTTTTCCGTCTCTTACAACTTCTAAATTAATAGTATCTCCAGCTTTCCAAGCAAAAGATTTTCCGATAATCATATTTGCATTTTGTAACGAAATCGCTTCTCCGTTTACAGCTTTTAAAACATCATTTGTTTGAACGCCTAAAGCAGTTAAACCTGAGTTTGTTTTTTTAGTAAAGAAAATTTCACGTTTAGCATTTACACTAATAAAAGGTTGATTGCTATTATCAACAAAATATCTTGTATCTACTGTTTGAGTTTTACTTACAATTCCTGTTTTTTCAAATAATGCATTATAATCTATTGGAATAGTTCCTTGAACGTGATTTTTGAAAAATTCTCCAACAGATGGATACGTCATTTTTACAATTTCATCAATAATTTCATCATCTTTAAATGGTTTATGAGAACCATATTTTACAGATAAATCTTTCATTAAATTTAAAATCCCGTAAGTTCCTTTGCTTTCTTCTCTTAAAATAATGTCTAAAGACATTCCTATTAATGCTCCTTTTTGATATACATTTCCGTAGTTCTTTGCATACTTATCTTCTAAAATATTTTTACTCATATCTGTAAAAGGCATCGTGTCATCAAAACGTAAAGAAGCGCTTATTTTACCTTTCATTGCATTGATAAATTCTTGTTCGGTAATTAAACCTTGATTTACCTGAAATAAGTTAGCAAAATATTCTGTTGTTCCTTCGTACATCCATAAATGTTTAGACATTTTTGGTGTGTTAAAATCAAACGAATGAATCTCTTCTGAATGCACAGAAAGAGGAGAAACTATATGGAAAAATTCATGAGAAACAGTTCCGTTAATCATTCCGTCTGCCAATTGCTCTTTTGAGAAACTTTCAGGATATACAACCGTTGTAGAAGAAAGGTGTTCTAAAGCTCCAAAGCTATTCCATTTGTATACTTTTGGATCAAATAAATACAATAAAATATTGTATTCACTTGTAGTTTTAAATCCTTTTAAGAAATTAGATTGTGCTTGTACCATTTTCTTTAAATCAGCTTCCATGTCTTTTGCTGAATGCACATTGTTTGGAGAATAAACAGCTAAAGTAACTTCAATTCCGTCAACATTAAAGCTCACATTATTTAATGGTGCATACATAATCGGATTGTCAGAAATCTCATCATAACGAGAAGCCACAAATACATCTTTAGAATTGTCAGTTTTACTTGTATTCTTGTTGATTAAAGAAGTTGTTTCGTATAAATCTGTTGGATGCGAAACAGTGATTGTATAAGGAGTTTCTTTCTTTCCTTTAAAATATCCTACAAAACCAGGAAGGTTTAAAAAGAAGTTTTTACCTTCTTCAATATTGGTTCCTGCCATTACATAAATTCCATGTTTCAATTCAGAATCAAAAGTATCATCAACCCAATAAGAAACTTTATCCATTTTTTTAGCGTTGTTTACTTGCCAAGAATTGTCGTCTAATTTCTGAACAGCTATTTCTTTTCCGTCATAATCAAAAGCTTTAAAATCAGAAACAAATCTTCCGTAATTACTCATTGCATACGTTCCAGGAACTATTGCAGGAATATTATAAATAAGGGTTTCTTCTTTAATCTTTTGAGGATTTACCTCAACTTGAACTTTATCGTCAACAACATTGTTTAAGTTGATGCCAACTTCAATTAAGTCTTTTTTTACAGCTACATTAGAGGTAGAACAGCTACCTAAAAAAGCGATAGTTACAATCGCAATAAATATTTTTTTCATGTTTTTTTAAATTTGGTCAAATATACTAACTAGACGCTAATTATATAAATAAGTAACAGTTCTTTAACAAAAGTTTATTTTAATACAATTCGAAACAAGTATAAAAATAGCACAATCAGTTTAAAACCCTTATTTTTGCAGCGCATGAGTGAATTAAGATTAACAGATTGGTTGCCAACTACAAACAAGGAGGTAAAATTAAAAGGATGGGAAGAATTAGATGTAATTCTTTTTAGTGGTGATGCCTATGTGGATCATCCCTCTTTTGGACCAGCAGTAATTGGTAGGATTTTAGAATCTTACGGATTGCGAGTTGCTATTGTTCCGCAACCAAGTGTGAATGATAATTTACAAGATTTTGAAAAATTAGGAAAACCTCGTTTGTTTTTTGGGGTTACTGGCGGATGTATGGATCCAATGGTTTCTAATTATACTGCAAGTAAAAGAAGAAGAGATAAAGATGCATATACACCAAATGGTGATAAAGGTTTTAGACCCGATTATGCAACTTCTGTGTATTCTAAAATATTAAAAGAAAAATTTCCTGATGTTCCGGTTTTAATTGGCGGAATTGAAGCTTCCTTAAGACGTGTAACACATTACGATTATTGGTCAGATAAATTATTGCCAACTATTTTAGAAACTTCTAAAGCAGATATGTTGGTGTACGGAATGGGAGAACAACCGTTGCGTGAAATTGTAGAATTACTGCAAAAAGGTGTTCCGTTTTCTAGTTTAAAAAACATCAAACAAACGGCTGTTTTTGTCAATCAAAAAGAAGAGAAAATTCCTGTTATAAATGATTGGGAAGATGTAACCATCAATTCTCATGAGGCTTGTTTGGCTGATAAAAAAACATTTGCATCCAACTTTAAAGTAATTGAGCAAGAATCAAATAAATTAAAAGCGAGAAGAATTTTTCAAGAAGTTGGAGAAAACACATTGGTGATAAATCCACCGTTTCCAACAATGACCGAAAAGGAAATTGATGGTTCTTTTGATTTGCCTTTTACACGTTTACCACATCCAAAATATAACAAACGTGGACCAATTCCTGCGTTTGAAATGATTAAGTTCTCTATCAATATTCACCGTGGTTGTTTTGGTGGATGTAGTTTCTGTACCATTTCTGCACATCAAGGAAAATTTATTGCAAGTAGAAGTCAAGAATCTATTTTAAAAGAAATTGATACGGTTGCAAACATGCCAGATTTTAAAGGATATCTTTCTGATATTGGCGGACCTTCGGCAAACATGTATCAGATGAAAGGAAAAGTACAATCTATCTGCGATAAATGTGTTGCGCCATCTTGTATTTCGCCAGTTATTTGTAGCAATTTAGACACTTCTCATAAACCTTTAACGGAATTATATCAAGCAATTGATAAGCATCCGAAAGTAAAAAAATCGTTTGTTAGTAGCGGAATTAGACACGATATGTTAGTGCCAGAGTTCAATAAAAATGCAGATCCGAAAGAATTAGATGACTTTACAGAAGAAGTAATGACAAATCATGTTTCGGGTCGATTAAAAGTGGCGCCAGAACATACTTCTGATCCTGTTTTAAAATTGATGCGTAAACCGTCTTTTAAATATTTTCATATGTTTAAAGAACGTTTCGACAGAATCAATATTAAGAAGAAATTAAACTTACAATTGATTCCGTATTTTATTTCTAGTCATCCAGCAAGTGAAGTCGAAGACATGGCGAATTTAGCCGCAGAAACGAAAGAACTAGGCTTTCAGTTAGAACAAGTGCAAGGTTTTACACCAACACCAATGACGGTTGCTACCGTAATCTATTATTCGGGTTTTCATCCATATACCTTAAAACCAACAAAATCTCCGAAAACAAAAAAGGAGCGTGAAGACCAACATAAATTTTTCTTTTGGTATAGAAAGGAAAATAAAGACTGGATTCGTAATACACTAAACAAAGTTGGAAGACAAGATTTGCTAAAAGTCTTATTGCCTGATACTAATTCTTGGAAAAAGAACAAAACCTCTCACAAAGTGGCGCAACATACCTTTGATGACGCCATTCCTTTTAATCGTAGAGAAAAGAAAATTTCTAGAGCTCCAAAAAATAAGAAGAAGAGAAGGTAGTTTTTGAGATTCCGTAATATGTTGTGTAACGATAGTCACGTTTGACAACAGAGCCGCTTTTGCGGTTTTATTCAGAAACAAAGATGTTTAATTAATTGTGCTAATTTTAATTTTAGGAATGAACTGAGAGATTTCCGTTATGGGTTATTGGGAACTCTTTAATTATCAACTTCTACATTCTCAAACTTTACTGCATTACTATTTGGCAAAATTTCATACCCTAACTTATCACTTGCTATTTTGACGAATGATGCTCCAAGAAAGATAATCTGTGATGTGTAGTACACCCAAAGCATTAGTAAGGCAAGAACACTTGCAGAACCAAAAGTTGAAGAAATATGGCTATGGCCAATATAAGTTGCTATGCCAATCTTTCCAAAAATAAAAAGTAACGATGTAAAGAGTCCTCCAAGAATAGTCGCCTTCCAGTGTAGTTTGGCATCACCCAAGAATTTAAACATTATTGCGAAAACAAGACTAAGTACAATAAATGATGCAATATGTTCATATATATATATAAACGTATAATCGCTTTGTAAACTATTGGTGTGTTTTACTAAAAAACTATTGATAACTGTACTAATTAAAATAATGAAGAACAGTCCTATTAATAATAAAAAAGATGCTAGATGTTTAGACAGATATTTCAGAACACTACTTTTGGGTTTCGCTTTAATATTCCAAATACTATTGAATGAACTGTGAATTTGACTAAACATTCCTGACGCACTAAAAGCTAAAGTAGCAAATCCAGTAATTGAGGTTATAATACTGTTATGATTTTTATGTTGATTTTTAATAATATCCTGTATTTGTATTGAAGCATCATTACCCAAGATATCTTTTAATTGAGTATAAATTTCTCCTGAAACTGCCTGTTTGCCATAAAATATACCTAAAAGAGAAGTGATAATAATTATCATTGGGAATAAAGAAAATACAGCATAATATGCTAACGAAGCTCCTTTTTGAAATGTGTTACTATTAAAGAAATGATTATAAACCTCTTTTATAAACTTTATCATAAAGAATTAAATTTTAAGGGACTCATCAATATAGTCGTGGTAACAACAGTAAGAAATGATTGACTTTTTTTATTCATTTACGCTTTGTTTTTAATTTGTTGCCAACTTTAATGATATCGAACGTTTTAATACTGAAACACTAAAACAAATTTAGCGTAAACAAGTTCAGTACAAGTGTTTTTATATCTAGTTACTTAAATAAATTCAGTACATGTAGCGAAGTTACCAAAAAAGGAGTTTAGAAACAAACGAATTGCTCTTCTCAGAAATATTAAGAAGAGAAAGTTATCTTATCTAGTAATTATTAGTATTTTTATGTTTGATTAATCAAAACTAACCTAATGAAACTAAACAAATACCTATTTGCTTTGATATGCACGTGTATCATGGTAAGTTCAATTTCTGCGCAAGATTATTTCTTTAAAGACAAAGCACCTTTTAATAAAACGATTCCAACTCCAGAAGAATTTTTAGGCTATCCAATTGGTGAACAACACACGCGTCACGATCAAATCGTTGCGTATTTTTATAAATTAGCTGAAGTTTCTGACAGAGCTACGATAGAAGTGTACGGGAAAACACATGAAAACAGAAAGTTGGTGATGCTCACCATTTCTACAAAAAATAATTTATCAAATTTAGCATCCATAAAAGAAAAACATTTACAATTTGTAAATCCGAGTTTGAGTCCAAAAAACTACGATGAAGTTCCTGTTTTTATTCAGTTAGGATATAATGTTCATGGAAATGAGCCATCGAGTTCAGAAGCAGCTTTATTAACTGCCTATACATTGGTTGCATCAAACAACGCTGAGGTTACAAATTACTTAAACAAATCGGTCATTTTTATTGATCCAGTAATTAATCCAGACGGAAGAGACAGACATACACAATGGGCAAATCAATTTAAGTCAAAACAATTGGTTTCTGACAATACAGATGCAGAACATAATGAAGCTTGGCCAAGAGGAAGAACAAATCATTATTGGTTCGATTTAAATAGAGATTGGTTATTGGCAGTGCATCCAGAAAGTCAAGGAAAATTAAAATGGATGCACAATTGGTATCCAAATGTAGTTACAGATTTCCATGAAATGGGAACAAACAGCAATCACTTTTTTGAGCCAATGAAGCCAATTGGTTCTTTAGATCCGATTATGCCAAAAGAAAATTACGAAGATTTAAATAATTTATTTGCACCGTATTTTTCTAGTGCTTTAGATAAAATAGGTTCTTTCTATTATACAAAAGAATCGTTTGACGGAACGTATCCTGGTTATGGTTCTTCATATCCAGATTTACAAGGAGGTTTGGCATTACTTTTTGAGCAAGCAAGTTCTCGTGGTCATGTTCAAGATACAGATTATGGTAAAATTACTTTTGCCTTTACTATCAGAAATCAATATACATCTGGATTTGCAACCATAAAAGCTGCTGTAGAAAATAAAGCATTTTTAAGAAAATATCAACAAACATTTTTTAAAACTGCAATGACACAGAAAACAAAAACAGGTTTTGCTGGATATGAATTTGGAGATGATTATGACATGAATCGTAATAAAGATTTTGTTGAGCAATTGCTAACACACAAAATTAAAGTATATAAGAGCGGAGAAAAGTTTGTTGTTCCTTTAAAACAGCCACAACATAGAATGGTGCAAACGATGTTTGAAACGTATCGTAAATACTCTGATAGTGTTTATTATGATGCTTCGGCTTGGAGTGTTGCCAATTTCTATAATATGAAATACAAAGGATTGAAATCTGTAAAATTAGGAACAGAAATCACTTCTGCGGAAGGCATTGTAAACAATCCAAAAATCCAAAGAGCAAGTTATGCGTATATTATAGATTGGGACGATTATAATACGCCAGCAGCTTTGTATTATATGCAATCTAAAGGGTTAACAGTTGCGTCAGCATTTAAACCTTTTACAATAAATACATCAAACGGGAATAAAGATTTCAATTACGGAAGTTTATTGATTCCGATTAGCAAACAGAAAAAATCGAGTTCAGAAGTCTATCAAATTGTTGCAGATGCGCAAGCCAAATATAATATTCCGGTTTTTGGAACAAATAGCGGTTATAGTATTAAAGGAATAGATTTAGGATCTAATAATTTTAGAGCGCTTAGTAAACCAAAAGTTGCCATGTTAATTGGTGAAGGAGTAAATTCTTTAGAAGCAGGAGAAGTTTGGCATTTATTAGACACCAGAGTAGATATGCCAATTACAAAAATTAGAATGAATAGCTTTAGAAGAGCAAATTTTGACAAATACAATACGTTGGTTATGGTCTCTGGAAGTTATTCAGTCTTAGATTCTGTGCAAAGACTAAAATTAAAAAATTGGGTTTCTAAAGGAAATACAATTGTAACAATTGCAGGAGCTTCTAAATGGTTGATTGATAAAAAAATGGTAAAAGAAAGTTTGACTAAAAAACCAAAACTAAAACCAGAATCGAAAGAGAAAAAACCAATAAAAAGATTGTCGTATGTAGATGCTGGGGAAAATAGAGGTAGAGATAGAATTGGAGGAGTCATTTTAGAAGTAGATTTAGATCTAACACATCCGTTAGGATTTGGATATAGAACAACAAAAATGCCAGTGTATAAAAACAATATGGTGTTTTTAGCGCCAAGTAAAAATGCATATGCAACGGTAGCAAAGTATTCAGAAAACCCACATATCGATGGGTTTATTACTCAAAAGAATTTAGATACTTTTATCAAACCATCAGCATCCTTAATAGTAAGTAAGATTGGTAGCGGTAGAGCAGTGATGTTTGCAGACAATCCAAATTTTAGAGGTGCTTGGTACGGAACCAATAAATTATTTTTAAATGCACTTTTCTTTGGAAATAAATTTTAAATCAACAACCAACAAAAAAATTAGTATAATGACTAAAAAACTAGTATTCATCTTTGCATTCATTTTTAGTTTTCAAGGATTTTCTCAAAAAGAATATTTGGGAGATGGGCCGTATTCGCAATTAATTATTAGAGGAGTAACTTTAATCAATGGAGATGGTTCTCCACCTCGAGGACCCATGGATATTGTGGTAGAAAACAATACTATTGTTAATATGCAAATTGTTGGGTATCCAGGCGTGAAAATTAATGAAAGTAGAAGACCAAAATTAAAAAGAGGCGGAAAAGAATTGGATGCAAACGGCATGTACTTGTTGCCAGGTTTTATAGATATGCACGGTCATATTGGAGGCGCTGCTCAAGGTGCAAGTCCAGAATATGTTTTTAAATTGTGGATGGCGCACGGAATTACTTCCGTTAGACAACCGAGTGGACGAAATGCAATTGAATTAAAAAAACAAAGTGCTGCCCATAAAATTGTTGCTCCAAGAATTTTTGAATATACAGGTTTCGGTTCTGGAAGTAAAAAACCAATTACAACACCAGAAGAAGCAAGGGAATGGGTACGGATGAACGCAAAAAATGGTGCAGACGGAATTAAATTTTTTGGTGCAGAACCAGAAATAATGGATGCTGCGATCAAAGAGAATAAAAAATTAGGATTACGTTCTACGGCGCATCACGCACAATTAAGTGTTGCAAGATGGAATGTATTACATTCTGCTAGAGCAGGAATGAACTCTATGGAACATTGGTATGGTTTGCCAGAAGCATTGTTTGAAGACAGAACGGTTCAGAATTATCCGCTAGATTATAATTATCAAAATGAACAACACCGTTTTGAAGAAGCAGGGAAATTGTGGGCACAAGCAGCAAAACCATATTCTGATCATTGGAATAAAGTAATGGATGAATTGTTAGCCTTAGATTTCACCTTAGATCCAACCTTTAATATTTACGAAGCAAGTCGAGATTTACAGCGTGCACGTAGAGCAGAATGGCATGAAGATTATACGTTGCCATCGTTATGGAAATTTTATGAACCTAGTAAAATAAGTCACGGAAGTTATTGGCATTATTGGGGAACAGAACAAGAAGTGCAATGGAAAAATAATTTTCAATTATGGATGACTTTTGTCAATGAATATAAAAATAGAGGCGGACGTGTAACAGTTGGTACAGATTCTGGATTTATTTATCAATTGTACGGTTTTGCATATGCTAGAGAACTCGAATTATTACGCGAAGCTGGATTTCATCCGTTGGAAGTAATAAGAGCAGCGACTTTAAATGGAGCAGAAGCATTAGGTTGGGCTGATAAAATTGGTTCTGTCCAAATCGGAAAATTAGCAGATTTTGTAATTGTTGAAGAAAATCCGTTGGTAAATTTAAAAGTGTTGTACGGAACAGGAGCTATTAAGTTAACTGAAGACAATAAAGTTGTAAGAGTTGGCGGAGTTAAATACACGATTAAAGACGGAATTATATACGATGCAAAACGTTTGTTAGCCGATGTAAAGAAAATGGTAGATAAAGAGAAAGCAAAAACAAACTGGAAGTTGAAGCAACCAGGAATTAAACAATAAACTTATTTCAAATCAAATAGTATGAAAACATCTATAAAAAACTTTTTACTTTTAGGTTGCTTTGTGATTTTTACAAATGCACTTGTTATCAATGATGGCTATCCAAAGAACCCAAATATTGATGTTATCAATTACATTTTTAAAATTGAATTGTCTGACACTACGGATGAAATTATTGTTGACCTAACTGTCGATGTTCGTTTTGTTGGAAAAGATGTAAAAAAAATGAGATTGGATTTGGTGAACGCATCTAGTAAGCTTGGAAACAAAGGAATGATGGTGAGCAGTGTTTCATCAAATGGAAATCCTTTAAAATTTACACATAAAAATGATGAATTGTTTATTCATTTATCAGAACCTTCAAAGAAAAATCAACGAACAAAAATTCAAATTCAATATAAAGGAATTCCTGCAAATGGTTTAAAGATTGCTGATAATATGCACGGAGATCGTACTTTTTTTAGTGATAATTGGCCAAATCGTGGACGTCATTGGTTGGCAACTGTAGATCATCCTTCAGATAAAGCAATGTGTGAGTTTATTGTAACTGCACCAGATCATTATCAGATAGTTTCAAATGGTTTAAAAATTGAAGAAACAAATTTAGACGATAATAAACGTCTTACACATTGGAAACAATCTGTGCCTATTGCTTCGTGGTTGTATGTACTTGGAGCTGCAGATTTTGCTGTGCAATATGTTGATGAATTTGATGGAAAATCAATTCAGACTTGGGTGTTTAAACAAGATAGAGATGCAGGTTTTTATGATTTCGCCATTCCAACAAAGAAAGCCTTAGAATTTTATAGCGAATATGTTGGGCCATTTTCATACGAGAAATTAGCAAACATTCAATCAAATAGTGTAAGTGGAGGAATGGAAGCTGCATCGGCAATTTTGTATAGCGCGAGTTCTGTAAAAGGAGATCGGAATACACGTTGGCGAAATGTAGTTATTCATGAAATTGCACATCAATGGTTTGGTAATGCTGTTACTGAATACGATTGGGATGATATTTGGTTAAGTGAAGGTTTTGCAACGTATTTTACACTGCTTTTTATTGAACATGAATATGGGCGTGATGCTTTTGTTGATGGACTTAAATCTAGTCAAAACAGAGTAGATGCTTTTTATGAAAAGAATCCGAAGTATACAATTATTCATGATAATTTGAAAGACATGAAAGATGTTACAAGTTCTCAGACCTATCAAAAAGGAAGTTGGATTTTACATATGTTACGAGGTATGGTTGGAACAGAAACTTTTTGGAAAGGGATTAAAACGTATTATAAAAAATATCAAGATTTAAATGTTACAACGGATGATTTTAAAAGAGTGATGGAAGAGGTTTCTGGAAGAGATTTAACGGTCTTTTTTGAGCAATGGTTATATAAACCAGGAACTTTAAACTTGGCTGGGAATTGGAAGTATAATAAAAGAAAAGGAGAAGTTACAGTTGATTTGAATCAAGTTCAGACTGATGGAAGTGTATTTGAAATGCCTCTTGAAATAGAATTAGATTTTGGAAACAATAAAAAACAAGTAGAGGTAATTCAAATTAAAGGAAAATCTAATAGCATTCAAATAAAAGTAGCTTCTGAACCAAAAAACATTGTTGTTGACCCTAATTTGTGGGTGTTGAAGACATTGGATTTTAAGAGGAAATAAAATAACATTTAGAAAATATATAATAAAGGATGAAGGATGCATTTATTTTGTAAACGATATAGTGAATTTTCCACTAGCTCCTTTGTAAGACGAACATTTTTTACCATTCATGGTGATTCCAGTAATAACATTGTTTTTTAATTCTCCAGAAAATATATTTGTTGTTCTTCTATTATTTTTAGAGTTAATGAATTCAATTACTATGTTGTTCCCTTTGGGAGAAGTTTTTCCATTTTCATATCTCCATTCTCCTAAAACAGCACCTTCTAATCTGTATCCTAAAATCTGGTGATTGACACCTGAAAGTGTTGCTGTTCCTGAAAGTAATCCTTGATTATCAGATAAGTTAAATTTAATTTTCTCATTTCCTTTTACTCCACAATTCCAAGAGTAATTTCCAGACCATAAGCCAGTAATTGAATTAGAAGAATGGTTTTTATAGCTCGAGCAAAAACTGAAACAAACCAATATTAAAATAGCTGAGATAAACTTTAAAAAGAACTTTTTCATAATAGAGGATTAAAGATGTTTAAATTTATAAAAAAATTCAATTACATCAACCACAAACTTTACAATCTTCTTTTTCTTGGATTTCTCCAACGAGTTTTCCTTCGTCGTTTAACACATACCCGCAACAATCCATAAAACCTTGTGCAATGAGTTTTCTTGCACGTTGTATTTGAGATTTAGTAGTCGTAATATTTTGTTTTAATTGATTGGCGACTTCTTGCTGTTTCAATCCTTTGATGTCAGATAAAAAGATGGGATCACGATATTTTTTTGGTAAGCCTTGTAAAATGCCACGTAAGCAATCTTTTTCTGTGTGTACATCTTCTTCTAAAGTCGTTTCAGCTTCAAAACTTGCAATTTCAAAAGTTTGATTGGTAGATTTCCAATAATCTAAAATGGAATTACGTGCAACCGTAAAACACCACGATTTTA
>JBLHOD010000021.1:0-11634 GCA_047622545.1 Polaribacter sp.
ATTTTATGAGCTGTACTAGTTGCTCAACTAAAAAAGACGGCGTTCCAAATGGCTGTAAAAGTAACGGAAATTGTGGAACAGGCGGATCTTGCGGAAGCGGAAGTAAATTAGATATTTTCGATTGGTTATCAAACATGACCTTGCCAAATGGCGAAACACATTTTAATATTTACGAAGTCCGATTTAAAAACGGACGTAAACATTTCTTTAAAAACACAGAAAACCTTACACTTTCTATGGGCGATGTTGTTGCCGTAGAAAGTTCTCCAGGACACGATATTGGAACAATTTCTTTAGGAGGAGAATTGGTGAAAGTGCAATTAAAAAAGAAAAACATAAAAGAAGATAGCGAAGAGATTCTAAAAATATACAGAAAAGCATCTCAAAAAGATATTGATATTTGGCAATCTTACAGAGAAAAAGAGCAAGAAACCCAACGAAGAGGAAGAGAGATTTTAGGCAGATTAGGTTTAAAAATGAAGCTTTCTGATGTAGAATATCAAGGCGATGGAAACAAGGCTACTTTTTATTATACTGCTGACGAACGCGTAGATTTTAGACAATTAATTAGAGATTTAGCAAGCGCATTTTCTATTAGAGTAGAAATGAAACAAGTTGGTTTACGTCAAGAAGCAGCACGTTTAGGTGGCATTGGGTCTTGTGGTAGAGAATTGTGTTGTTCTACATGGTTAACAGATTTTAGAAAAGTAAATACTGCGGCGGCGAGATATCAACAATTATCATTGAACCCGTTAAAGTTAGCTGGTCAATGTGGAAAATTAAAATGTTGTTTAAATTTTGAATTAGACACCTATTTAGATGCGTTAAAGGATTTTCCTAAACAAGAAAAAGTTTTGAAAACAGAAAATGGCGATGCTGTTTTTGTAAAAATGGATATCTTTAAAAGAGCGTTGTGGTACACTTACAAAGACAATAGTTTTAAGTGGTTTAAATTATCGCTAGATCAAGTTCTTGAAATAATCGAGTTAAACAAAAATAATGAAGAGGCTGCGCCGTTAGAAGATTATGAATCTGATATTGCAGAAGTAGTTAAAGTTGATTTTGAAAATGTGGTTGGACAAGACAGTTTAACGCGTTTTGATGCTCCAAAACAGAAAAAAGGACGCAGAAAAAACAATAGAAACAGAAAGAATCAAGTTGCTAAAACTCAAAATACTAATCAGCCGCAAAAAAAGAGAAATCCAAACCAAAACAAGCCTTCTGCAACAAACGTTACGGAATCAAAACAACCTAAGAAACCAAATCAGAGAAGTAATAACAGAAACCAAAACAGAAACCGAAATAAGCCTAATGAAAACAAACAAGATTAATTATATTGTCCTTGTTTTTATTGCTTTTGGCATCATTTCGTGCGATTCTAAAAGAGAGTACGATTCTTTTGTTTCTATTTCTAACAGTTCTTGGGAAAGAGAAAATGCAGTTTTGTTTCATTTTAAAATTAATGATACCATCAACAAAAAGGACTTGTTTTTAAATATTAGAAACAATCAAAAGTACAGTTATAGTAATTTATTCTTAATAACTACGTTAAATTTTCCGAATGGCAAGAAAATTGTAGATACATTGGAATATGAAATGACTGATAATTCTGGGCGTTTTTTAGGAAAAGGATTTACAGAAATCAAAGAAAACAAATTGTTTTATAAAGAAAATGTCGTTTTTCCAGTATCCGGAGAATATACTGTTTCCGTAACTCAATCAATGAGAAAAAACGGCAAAGTGAATGGAATTGAAAGTTTAAAAGGAATTACAGAAGTTGGATTTAGAATAGAAAAGAATTAATAATGACTAAGGAAAAAACTACCGATTTTAAAAAATATATAAAATGGTTCTGGGGAATTGTAATTGGCGGATTTGTTTTCGTTTTATTCTTATTTTTATTAGCTTCTTGGGGTGCTTTTGGACCATTGCCAACTTTTGAAGAATTAGAAAATCCAGAAAATAATTTAGCCACAGAAATTATTTCTTCTGATGGAAAAACTTTAGGAAAATACGCCTACGAAAATAGAACACCCATAAAATTTAAAGACTTACCAGATAACTTAGTAAAAGCACTAATAGCAACTGAAGACGAACGTTTTTACGAACATTCTGGAATTGATTTTAGAGGAACAGCAAGAGCCGTTGTTAAATTGGGAAAAGGAGGTGGAGCAAGTACAATTACTCAGCAGTTATCTAAAAACCTTTTTACAAAAAGAGCTTCTGGTAATACATTTAAAAGAATTGCTCAAAAATTAAAAGAATGGGTTGTATCTATTAAATTAGAAAAACAATATACAAAGCATGAAATTATTGCAATGTATTTAAACACGCAAGGATTTCTATTTAATGCATCTGGAATTCGTTCTGCTTCAAGAATATATTTTGGGAAGGAACCAAATAAATTAAAAATTGAAGAATCTGCTGTTTTAGTAGCAATGCTAAAGAACCCGAGACAGTATAATCCAAACAGAAGTATTTCTAAAGACAAATCATTCATCAGAAGAAATGTTGTTTTTAAACAAATGGAGAAGAATGGATTTTTAACTACTCAAGAAAAAGATTCCTTACAAAAATTACCGCTTGAAATAAATTATACTCCAGAAAGTCACAGTGATGGGCAGGCAACTTATTTTAGAGAATATTTAAGAGGTTATTTAAAACAATGGGTAAAAACAAGTCCAAAACCAAACGGGGAAGAATACAATATTTATGTTGATGGATTAAAAGTGTTTGTTACTATAAATTCTAGAATGCAAAAATACGCAGAAGAAGCTGTAAAAGAGCATATTGGAAACTTACAAAGCTATTTTAATGAAGAACAGAAAAGTAATGAAACTGCACCGTTTTACGATTTAGAGCCAGAACAAATAGAAATGATTTTAAACAGAGCAAAGAAAAATTCTGTTCGCTGGCGACAAATGAAAAAACTAGGAACTCCAGAAAAAGAAATTGAAGCGTCTTTTCTTAGAAAAATAAAAATGAAAATTTTTACATGGAAAGGAGATGTTGATACCTTAATGACACCTGCAGATTCTATAAAACATTACAAATACTTTTTACATTCTGGACTGATGTCAATGGAACCACAAACGGGTCATATAAAAGCTTGGGTTGGCGGAATTAACAACAAACACTTTAAGTACGATCATGTAGAACAAGGCAGAAGACAAGTTGGCTCTACCTTTAAACCTTTTGTCTATGCAACAGCAATTAATCAGTTAAAATTATCTCCATGTGATACATATCCTATCGCTCCATATACAATTAAAGCAGGAAAATATGGAAATCCAGAATCTTGGACACCAAGAAATTCTGGAAGTAATCCTTATTTGAGATATAAAGGAGAATTAAGTTTAAAAGAAGGGTTAGCAAAATCTGTGAATACAATGTCTGCAAGATTAATAGACATGGTTGGTCCAAGAAATGTTGCAAATTTAGCAACAGCAGCAACCGGAACAAGAAGCACTATCCCAAAAACACCTGCTATTGCTTTAGGAACAGTTGAGCTGTCTTTATATGAAATGGTTAGCGCTTACGCAATGTTTGCAAATAAAGGTTTGCGAGTAGAACCAATGATTATAACCAGAATTGAGGATAAAAACGGAACTGTTTTAACTCAATTTACACCAAAAACTCAAGAAGTATTGAGTGAAGAATCAGCTTATGTGGTGTTAGATTTATTAAAAGGAGTAACAATCGCAGGATCAGGAGTTCGATTAAGAACAACATATGGAAGACCTAGCTATGTAACAGGTTATCCGTATGATTTTCAAAACCCGATAGCAGGGAAAACAGGAACAACACAAAACCAAACAGATGGTTGGTTTATGGGCGTTGTACCAAATTTAGCAACAGGAGTTTGGACAGGTGGAGAAGACAATGCTATTCATTTTGAAAATATAGGAAAAGGACAAGGAGCATCAATGTCTTTGCCAACTTGGGCGATATTTATGAGAAAATGTTATGAAGATCCAACATTAAATATTAGTAAAGAAGATTTTGAAAAACCAGAAAATCCATTAACTATTAGATTAGATTGTACGGATAAAAACCCTTTGGAAGAAAAAGAAGACAAAAAACCAGTTATTAAAAAAGGGGACACAGATTTTTAACAAAAATAAAATGATAAATAAAACAGTAAAAAACGCAAAAGAAGCTCTTGAAGGTGTAGAAAACGGAATGACTTTTATGTTAGGAGGTTTTGGATTGTGTGGGATACCAGAAAACTGTATTTCAGAATTGGTAGGACTAGGAACGACAGATTTAACATGTATTTCTAACAACGCAGGAGTTGATGATTTTGGGCTAGGATTGTTATTACAAAAACGTCAAATAAAAAAAATGATTTCTTCTTATGTTGGAGAAAATGATGAATTTGAACGTCAGATGTTGTCAGGGGAATTAGAAGTTGATTTAATTCCGCAAGGAACTTTAGCAGAACGTTGTAGAGCAACAGGAGCAGGAATTCCTGCTTTTTATACACCGGCTGGTTACGGAACTGAAGTTGCAGAAGGAAAAGAAACCAGAGAATTTAATGGAAAAATGTATGTGTTAGAACATGCGTTTGATGCACAATTTGCTTTTGTAAAAGCGTGGAAAGGTGATGCTGCTGGGAATTTAATATTTAAAGGAACAGCGCGTAATTTCAATCCCATGATGGCAATGGCAGGAAAAACAACGGTTGTAGAAGTAGAAGAATTGGTAGAGGTTGGAGAATTAGACCCAAATCAAATTCATATTCCAGGAATCTTTGTACAACGTATTTTTCAAGGAAAAGATTACGAAAAGAGAATCGAACAACGAACAGTAGAAACAAAATAATGAACTAATTTTTAATGTAGTAATATAACAATGAAAAATCCTGCTGTTGATAAATCTATTGAGATTGCATTATTAATAATTGCATATTGTGAACTACTACAAGCAGAGATAAAATATGTTATTTCTAGACAATTGTTAAAAGTAGGAACAAGCATTGGAGCAAATATTCACGAAGCACAAAATGCAGAAAGCAAAGCAGATTTTATTCATAAAATAAAAATAGCAACAAAAGAATTAGAAGAAACAAAGTATTGGTTGATTTTATGCGAGAAGTCAAAAAATTATCCAAAAGACACACTTTTAAGTCAAAAAGTAAATGAATTAGGCTTAATTCTTTATAAAATACTAAGTACAAGTATCAAATCACGAAAAGTAAATTGATACATTGTTAAATTATTTAAATTGATACATTAAAAATGGCTTTATCAAAAGATCAAATAGCACAAAGAATTGCACAAGAATTACAAGACAAATGGTATGTGAATTTAGGAATTGGGATTCCTACATTGGTAGCAAATTATATACCTAAAGGAATTGATGTTGAGTTTCAATCAGAAAACGGATTGCTTGGAATGGGACCATTTCCGCTAGAAGGAACAGAAGATGCCGATTTAATTAATGCAGGAAAACAAACCGTTACCATTTTAAAAGGAGGATCACTATTTGACTCTGCGATGAGTTTTGCAATGATTCGTGGACAACATGTTCAATTAACAGTTCTTGGTGCAATGGAAGTTGCTCAAAACGGAGATATCGCCAATTGGAAAATACCAGGAAGAATGGTAAAAGGAATGGGCGGCGCAATGGATTTAGTGGCATCTGCAGAAAATATTATTGTTGCCATGATGCACACCAATAAAAAAGGAGAATCTAAATTATTAAAAGAATGTTCTTTACCGCTTACTGGAGTTGGTTGTGTTAAGAAAGTAGTAACAAATTTAGCTGTTTTAGAAATAAAAAATGGAGTATTTCATTTATTAGAAAGAGCGCCAGGAGTTTCTGTAGAAGAAATTCAGAAGGCTACAGAAGGTACTTTAATTATTGAAGGAGAAGTTCCAGAAATGAAATTTTAAGATGAAATATTTAGCAAAAAGATCTTTTTTAGTGATTTTTCTTATAACGTTGATTTTAATTTTTTTTCTGGATGCTATTGTAGGAATAGAAAATGAAATGATAAGAATTGCAATTGCTGCAGGAGTTGCTGTTTTTTTATCACCAAGAAAAAATAAAATTAGTACACAAACAGGAGAAAAAACTCAAATCACTTGGATTTTTCTTAAAAAACCAATCATTTTAGACTAAATGAAAATAATCTCATACAATGTAAACGGAATTAGAGCTGCGTTAAAGAAGGGCTTTTTAGATTGGTTACAACAAGCAAATCCAGATGTAATTTGCATTCAAGAAACAAAAGCACATAAAGAGCAATTAGATTTATCTGAATTTGAAGATGCAGGTTATCCGTATCATTATTGGTTTTCTGCAGAAAAAAAGGGCTATTCTTCGGTTGCCGTTTTATGTAAAGAGAAACCAAATCATATAGAATATGGAACTGGAATTGAGGCGATGGATTTTGAAGGAAGAAATTTGCGTGTAGATTTTGATGATATTTCTATTATGAGTTTGTATTTACCTTCTGGAACAAACGATGCAAGGCTCGATTTTAAATTTAAGTATATGGATGAATTCCAAGAATACATTACTAATTTAAAAAAGGAAATTCCGAATTTAGTTATTTGTGGAGATTATAATATTTGTCATGAAGAAATAGACATTCACAATCCAAAAATGAAAGGAGTTTCTGGGTTTTTACCAGAAGAAAGAAGTTGGATGAGCAGTTTTATCAAGAGTGGTTTTATTGATAGTTTTCGATATTTAAATAAAGATAGACAAGAGTTTTCTTGGTGGAGTTATAGAGCAAATTCTAGAGCAAATAATAAAGGTTGGCGTTTAGATTATGCAATGGTTTCTGAACCAATTAAAGACAATATTTTAAGAGCGTATATTTTACCAGAAGCAAAACATTCAGACCATTGTCCAATTGTAGTTGAATTAGATTTATAAAGTATGAACTATCAGAAAATTACATTTTTACTATTTTTTTTATCTCTTTCTCTGTCTGCACAAATCAAGCAAGATAGCATTGCAAACGACTCTTTAAAAAACGGTACAAGAAAAGGATTCTTTAGCGATAAAGACTTGTCTTTAATAGACAGTTTGGTTGTAGAAACACAATATAAATCTCCTTTAACAGCCAACATTAATTACGTTATTAAAGGATTAAAAGCAAAAGAAAAACCAGAAGAAAAAATTCCTACAAATCTTTTAAAAGAACGATTAAAACACTTAGATAATACATCCCCTTTTTTTATAGAATACAATCCTATTTTAGAAAATGTAATCAATTCATATTTAAAGTACAGAAAAAAATACTATCCAAGTTTAATGGCAAAAGCCGAGTATTATTTTCCGATGTTCGAAAAATATTTGGATCAGTTTGATGTTCCGTTAGAAATGAAATATTTGGCAATTGTAGAATCTACTTTAGATCCAAGAGCAAGGTCTAGAGTTGGCGCAAGAGGCTTATGGCAGTTTATGTATTTAACAGGAAAACAATATAAATTAAACGTAAATTCTTACGTAGATGAACGTCAAGATCCTATAAAAGCAACTATTGCTGCGTGTAAATATTTAAGTGATTTGTACGATATTTTTGGCGATTGGGATTTAGCATTGGCTGCGTATAATTCTGGACCAGGAAATGTTTCTAAAGCGATAAAACGCTCTGGTGGATATCAAAATTATTGGAATATTCGTCAGTATTTACCAACAGAAACAGCGAGCTATGTTCCTGCTTTTTACGCAACGTTGTATATTTTTAAATACGCAAGAGAACATGGTTTAGCGCCAGAAAACCCACCAATTTATCATTTTGAAACAGATACAATTCAAGTTAAAAAAACAGTTTCATTTGATCAGATTACAGAAGTAACTGGAGTAGGAACAGAAATGTTACAGTTTTTAAATCCTGAGTATAAATTAGATATCATTCCGTTTGTAAAAGGGAAAAATTATGCTGTTACCATTCCAGGAAATGCAACGGTTAAGTTTTTAGGAAAAGAAAAAGAATTATACGTTCTAGTAGATGAAGATAATGCTAAAAGAGAAAAACCTTTACCAAAATATCTAGAGGTAAATCAGCGAATAAAATATAAAGTTAGAAGTGGAGATTATCTAGGAAGAATCGCTAAAAAATTCGGAGTAAGAGTAAGCCAAATTAAAAAATGGAATCGACTTAGAAGTACCAATTTAAAAATAGGACAACGATTAACTATTTATCCAAGAAGATTATAAGTAAAAAACAAAGCGGTTTTTCTAAAAATGGAATAGTATTTGAAGAGAACATCAATATAACTAAAACAATAAATCATAAAAATGAAAAAAGGATTAACAATAATTACGCTATTACTTCTTTTAACATCATGTAAAGATGCAAAAGAAACCTTTGTTTTAAGTAGCTCTGTTGGAAAATCGAATCACCTTCTTGTTGTAACAGAAGCAAGTGATTGGTATGGTGAAATTGGAGACAATCTTAGAGTTTTTTTAGGAAAATTGGTTGTTGGTTTACCTCAAGCAGAAACCACATTTAGCGTTACTCAAATTGCCCCAAAAGGTTTTGGAAGCATGATGAATAAATATAGAAATGTTTTATTTGTCCAAATTGCAAAAAATGAATCTTTTCGAGTTAAAAACGATCTATTTGCTAGTCCACAAACATTAGTTTATGTTACAGCTAAGGACAAAGAAGGGTTAAATGCGCAGTTAGAGAAGTACAAAAAAGAAATCGTTAAAACCTTTAGAGATTCAGATATTAAGAACATTCAGAAGCGATTTAGTAATAAAAGAGTTGATAATTCTAAATATAAGACATTAGAAAAATTAGGATTATCATTAATTATACCAAAAGATTTTAGAACTGTAGAAGATACAGGAGATTTCTTATGGTTAAGACAACATTTAATGAGCGGAATTGCCCAAGGAGATGGAGTAAGCAACATCCTTATCTATTCTGTTCCTCTAACAGAACAGTTTGATTTAGATGTTAACAATAATATTATTAATAACAGAAATGCTATTGGAGAGAAACACATTCCTGGCTCTAGAGAAGGAATGTATATGATTACTGAGGCGGCATTTACCCCAGAAACTCTAGATGCTATTATTGATAACAAAAAAGCATTTGAAACAAGAGGAAAATGGGAGGTGAAAAATGATTTTATGGCTGGCCCTTTTTTAAACTATACTGTAATTGATGAAAAAAATAATAGATTAATTGTTTTTGAAGGCTTTACTTATGCGCCATCAGTAGATAAAAGAGATTTTATTTTTGAGTTAGAAGCAATCGGAAAATCGTTAAAAATTAAATAATAAAACACTTAATTTACAAAAGGCTAAAACAAATTGTTTTAGCCTTTTTTGTTTTAATTAATTAAAAATCAAAAAGTTAATTATTATATTTGAGAGAATCAAAAAACTAATATAGTATGGAATTTAATTTTTTAACAACTGCAGTAGCGGCTTTAATGCCTTTGGTAATGGGTTTTGTTTGGTACGGACCAATGCTTTTTCAAAAAGCATGGATGAAAGAAATGGGCTTCACAGAAGAATCTTTAAAAGGAGGAAATATGGCTTTAATTTTTGGACTTAGTTACGTGTTAAGTTTTTTAATGGCGTTTGTTTTACAAACCTTAGTAATTCATCAGTTTGGAGCACAATCTGTATTAATGGGAGAACCAGGTTTTGCAGAAGGAACAGGTGAGGCGTTTACATATTTCCAAGACTTTATGGCAACTTACGGAGATCGTTTTAGAACTTTTGGACATGGAGCTTTACATGGAACAATGATCGGGTTATTAATTGGATTGCCAATTATGGGAACCAATGCACTGTTTGAAAGAAAAAGTTTAAAATACGTACTAATAAATGCTGGATATTGGACAGTAACGCTGGCTTTAATGGGCGGAATATTATGTCAAACAGCTTTTTAAATAGATAAAGAAGAACACAAAACTAAAAAGGATCGCGATTTGCGATCCTTTTTTTAATTTTTATTTGCCCAACTATCTCTTAAACCAACCGTTTTGTTAAAGACTAGTTTATCTGAAGTAGCATCATCATCAACATTAAAATACCCTAAACGTTGAAACTGAAAACGTTCTCCAATTTTTGCAGTTTGTAAACTTGGTTCTACAAAAGCGGTTATAATTTCTAAAGAACTTGGGTTGATAAATTCCATAAAATCTTTCTCTTTGTGTGCGTCTGGCGCTTCATCTAAGAACAAACGATCATAAGCTCTTACCTCTGCTTTTACAGCATGTTTTACGGAAACCCAATGTAAGGTTCCTTTTACTTTACGCTTGCTTTCTTCTGTTCCACTTCCAGATTTCGTCAACGGATCATATGTACAATGAATAACTGTAATTTCTCCGTTTTCATCTTTTTCACAACTTGTTGCTGTAATAAAATATGCACTTTTTAAACGAACTTCTTTTCCTAATTTAAGTCTAAAGAATTTTTTATTTGCCTCTTCTCTAAAATCTTCTCGCTCAATATAAATCTCTCTAGAAAAAGGAACCTCTCTAAAACCAGCGCTTTCATCTTCTTGATTATTTTCTGCGATTAAAACCTCCTCTTTTCCTTCTGGGTAATTATCAATAATTACTTTTACAGGATCTAAAACAGCCATTACTCTATTGGCGGTTTTGTTTAAATCTTCTCTGATTTTAAATTCTAAAAGTGCAACATCAATTACATTTTCTCGTTTAGAAACCCCAACAGTTTCAATAAAGTTTTTAATAGAACTTGGTGTATAACCTCTTCTTCTTAAACCAGAAATTGTTGGCATTCTTGGATCGTCCCAACCAGCAACAATTCCGTTTTCAACCAAAGTCAACAACTTACGTTTGCTCATTATTGTGTAACTCAAATTTAAACGAGAAAACTCACGTTGTTTTGGTTGTAATGGATATGTTTCCTTACTATAAGTATGTACATTTCCTTTAAACCAATCATACAATTCTCTGTGAGGTTTAAATTCTAATGAACATAAAGAATGTGATATTTGCTCAATATAATCACTTTCTCCATGTGTCCAATCGTACATTGGATAAATGCACCAATCGTTGCCAGTTCTATGATGTTTTTTGAACATAATTCTGTACATCAAAGGATCACGCAATAACATATTTGGACTAGCCATATCAATTTTTGCGCGCAATGTATGATCTCCTTCTTTAAACTTTCCGTCTTTCATTCCTTGAAACAACTCCAAGTTTTCTTCTACAGAACGATTTCTAAAAGGACTATTTGTTCCAACTTCAGTTGGCGTACCTTTTTGCACACGCATATCTTCTGAAGGTTGAGAATCTACATAGGCTTTTCCGTCTTTTATCAATAAGATAGACCAATCATACAATTGTTGAAAATAATCTGAAGAATACAATTCATTTGCCCATTTATAGCCTAACCATGAAATGTCTTTTTTAATTGCATCAACATATTCTTGCTCTTCTTTTGCAGGATTTGTATCGTCAAAACGCAAATTTACAGGTGCATTGTATTTTTCTCCTAATCCAAAACTAATACCTATTGCTTTGGTGTGCCCAATATGCAAATACCCATTTGGTTCTGGCGGAAAACGAAAACGTAAATTTTCTTTCGGCATTCCGTTTGCTAAATCCTCTTCAATAATTTGCTCTAAAAAGTTAAGCGGTAATTTTTCTTCTGACATATTCTCTTAAAGATTGAAGC
>JBLHOD010000022.1:0-11489 GCA_047622545.1 Polaribacter sp.
TTGAAACCAGCAAAAATCAAAGTCATAAATGGACTTAACCAGTTAAATATTGCGTAGAAAAAATATTCTGAAACACCAACTCCTAAAACGCCAGATTGGTATGCTCCACAAGTATTCCAAGGAATTAAAACCGAAGTTACAGTTCCAGAATCCTCTAACGTTCTACTTAAATTTTCTGGTGCTAATCCTTTGTCTTCATAAGCTTTTTTAAACATTTTTCCAGGAACTACAATTGCTAAATATTGATCTGAAGCTGTAACATTTAAAGCCAAACAACTTGCAACTGTACTTGCGAATAAACCAAATACAGAAGATGCTAAACTTAACAATGCCTTACTAATTCTAGCCAACGCACCAATTGCATCCATAACACCTCCAAAAACCATAGCACAAATAATTAACCAAATTGTACCTAACATTCCGCTCATTCCTTTTGCGGTAAATAAATCGTTTAATTCTGCACTAGAAGTTTCTACAGAAGAACTAACTGTCATTGCATTCATTACTCCTTTATAAGCAGAACTAAAAGTTAAAGAATCTGCGCCTGCAACTTTAGCTACAATATCTGGCTGTGCAATAATAGCAACAACTCCGCCTAACAAAGTACCAACTAATAAAGCCACTAAAGGTTGAGTTTTTCTAATAATCATAAAAATTACAATAGCTGGCACAATAAATAACCAAGGTGAAATATTAAATGCTCCATCAATTGCTATTAATTGATCTGAAATATTTGGAGTACCAGTCGTATCTATTGTTAAACCGATAATTATAAAAACAATTAATGTTACTATAATTGTTGGTATGGTTGTAATTGCCATGTATTTTATATGATCAAACAATTCTGCACCTGCCATTGCCGGCGCTAAGTTTGTTGTGTCAGAAAGTGGTGACATTTTATCCCCAAAGTAAGCACCAGATAATACTGCTCCTGCGGTCATTCCTGCAGAAATCCCTAAAGTGTTTCCAATACCAACTAAAGCAATTCCTACTGTTGCAGAAGTTGTCCAAGAACTTCCCGTTGCAATCGAAATAATAGCGCAAATAACAACACTTGCTGCTAAAAATATCGTCGGGTTTAACATTTGTAAACCGTAGTAAATCATAGAAGGAATAATTCCGCTTATCAACCAAGTTCCTGCTAAAGCACCAACCATTAATAAGATTAATAAAGCACCTGTTGTAGATTTTACATTTTCTGCAACCTCTTCCATCATTTGTTTGTAGGAAACTTTGTTAAAAAACCCCACAATTGCAGCTACTGACGCTCCCATTAATAAAATAAACTGATTACTTCCGCTCAAAGCATCATCGCCATAAACAAAAAACACATTGTAAAACAACATCACTATTAAAGCAAAAACGGGAATTAAAGCTTCCCAAATGTTGAGCTCTTTATTTTCAATAATGTTTTCGTCTTGTGGTTCTCTAGGAGTGATATTTTGGCTTTCCATTAGTTAAAAAGTTTTCAGTTAAAGTTTTGATGTGTAATGTTACGATTTTAGATGAAGCTATGCAAATCAATTTCGTTTACTACATTTGCGGCTATGGATTCGTTAACTCAAATTGTTTTAGGTGCTGCTTGTGGCGAATTTGCTCTCGGTAAAAAAATAGGAAATAAAGCTTTACTATTTGGTGTTATTGGAGGAACAATTCCTGATTTAGATGTTTTTATTGGAAAGTTATTTTATTCTAATAGCATAGACATCATGACTTTTCATAGAGGGTTTATGCATTCATTAACTTTTGCCTTCTTAGGTGCATTTATCTTCGGATACATCCTCTATAAATTATACAATTCTGGAAAAAGATTGAACACAACAACTAAGAAAGATTGGACTTGGTTGTTTTTTTTATCCCTTTTTACACACCCAATCTTAGATAGTTTTACTCCTTATGGAACACAGATTTTTGCTCCTTTTTCTGACTATAGAGTTGCTTTTAATAATATTTCTGTTCTGGATCCTTTATATACAATTCCGTTTTTGATTTGTATGATTGTTGTGTTATTCTTTAAAAGAACAAATTCTAAACGTATAAAATGGACAAAAGTAGGAATTTACATCAGTTCTGCATATATGCTATTTACAATTGGAAATAAGTTTTATATGGATGCTGTTTTTAAAAAGTCTTTTGAAAAAGCAAACATTTCTTACTTACGATACAGAACGCAACCAACTATTTTAAATAATTTTTTGTGGTACGGAATTGCAGAAACCAAAACCAATTATAAAATTGCTTATTATTCTATTTTTGATAGAAAAAATACGGCAGATAAGATTATTACGATTGTAAAGGACACCACAATTTTAGATCAAAATAATACTGATTTAAAAAGGTTAACTTGGTTTAGTGATCACTACTATTTAATTGATAATCAAGAAAATACAACTAAAATTATTTATAAAGATTTGCGTTATGTAATGCTAACAAAACAAGATTCTGTTAGAGCTATAATGAATTTTGAAATCCAAAAAAATGGGTCTCGTTTAGAAACGAAACCCACTAATAATTTTAATCCGTCTGAAGGTTTTTTTAGTACACTTTGGAATCGGATAAAAGGTGTTTAAACTACAAAACACCAACTTGTTTCATACAAGCATTCATCGTTTCATACGTTCTTTCAATATCATTATCTAATCCGATTGAAAAACGAATTAATCCGTCAGTTAATCCCATTTCTTTTTGTTCTTCTGGAGATATTTCTGAAGAAGTTGAAGTTCCTGGAGCAGAGAATAAGGTTTTATAAAAACCTAAACTTACCGCTAAATATCCAAGATTTTTTTCTTGCATCAACTCCATTAACGCATTTGCTTTCTCTAAATTTCCTGCATCAATTGTTAACATTCCACCATAACCATATTCCTCATTCATCATCGATTTAAAAACCTCGTGAGATGGGTGCGATTTTAAACCTGGGTACACCGTTTTCAAACCGTCAACTTCAAATTTATCCGCTAAAAAAGCCGCATTTTCACTATGTTGTTTCATTCTAATATGCAGCGTTCTCATGTTCTTTAAAATAGATGCAGAACGCAAAGAGTCCATAGAAGACCCCAATAACATACTCGCTCCGTCAATCACACTTTTTTGAGAATTTACAAATTCTGAAGTACCACAAACAACTCCGCCCATTGTATCTGAGGAACCATTGATAAATTTTGTTAAACTATGTAAAACTATATCTGCTCCTAATTGTGCAGGAGAAATTGATAATGGAGAAAACGTGTTATCAACTATTAATTTTAAATTATACTTTTTTGCTAAAATTGATAATGCCTTAATATCTGCAACTTCCAATAAAGGATTGCTTACCGATTCGCAAAAAATAATTTTTGTTTTTTTGGTAATTGCTGCCTCTATGACATCTAATTTTGTAATATCTACAAACGATGTTTGGATACCCATTCTTGGGGTAAAATTCTTTAAAAAAGCATAGGTTCCTCCATAAATTGTTCTACTAGAAACAACGTGATCTCCATTGCCACAAATCTGTAAAATGGTTGGCGTAATTGCTCCCATTCCAGAACCTGCAACATTTGCTGCTTCTGTTCCTTCCATAGCTGCCAAAGCTTCACCTAAATATAAATTACTTGGTGTTGAATGACGCGAATATAGATAACATCCATCTGTATTTCCTTCAAAGGTATCGAACATGCTTTTTGCTGATAAAAAGGTATACGTGGATGAATCTGAAATTGATGGATTTACGCCTCCGAATTCTCCGAAGTATTGTAAATCTTGAATATTGTTTGCTGGTTTGAATTTCATGATCTTTTATTTTATTAGGCAAATGAACAACATTATAGATTATTAATCAAGATAATTAGATATATCTAGATTATATATCTATTTTTGCCGTATAATACAATTTTAAAAACTACAATTAACCTTTTTTTTAATATCAAGTAGAAAAATTTTCGGAATGAAATTAGACGCCATAGATAAAAAACTGATTTATCTTTTACAAAAAGATAGCAAACAGACAACAAAGCAGCTTTCTTTGCAACTCAACTTATCTGTTACAGCTGTTTATGAACGTATCAAAAAACTTGAAAAAGAAGAAATAATCAAACAATATGTTGCAATCGTCAACAAAAACAAAATCGATAAATCCTTTTTAGTTTTTTGTCATATTAAACTGATTCAACATACCAAAGAATATGTAAGTAATTTTGAAACGGAAGTTTTAAAATTACCCGAAGTTTCAGAATGTTTTCATGTAAGTGGAGATTACGATTACATTCTTAAAATTTACGTAAAAGATATGGAATCTTACAGAGATTTTATGATAACCAAACTTACTACTATTAAACATATTGGAAGTACACACAGTATTTTTACAATTGGAGAAGTGAAAAATTCTACTGCAATTAGTTTATAAAGAAAAAACCCAAAACTTTCGTTTTGGGTTTTTTCTTTGTCTGTTTAAAGGAGTCTATTTTGCAGTCTTTACCTCAAAAGACATTTCAACTAAATCATCAATAAACTTATCTTTTAAATTATCAAAGAAAGATTTAGAACCATACTTTACATTAAAGTCTGCTCTATTGATATTAAAGTTATCGCTTTTAAAAACATAATTTCCATCAACTTCAGTAAGTGTTGCAGGAATTGTAATGCTTTTTGTTACATCTTTAATGTTTAAGTTTCCAGTTACAGATAATTTACCTTCGTTCTCTTCAACTTTTGTAATTACAAATTTTGCTATTGGATATTCTGCAACATCAAAGAAATCTGCAGATTTTAAATGTCCTTCTAATTTCGCAGCTCCTTCTTTACCTTTCATATCTAAATCTATAATTGAGTTCATGTCAATTACAAATTCTCCTGCAGTTATTGCTCCGTCTTCAATTAAGATTCCGCCACTTTTTAAAGCAACTGTTCCGTTGTGTTCTCCGGTTGGCTTTGCTCCTTTCCAGTTTAAAACTGATGCAGTTAAATCTACATTATTTAAATCTGAAATAGTTTTAACTACCTCAACCTCTTCCTTTACTTCTACTTCTTTATTTTCTTTACAAGAAACCAATACGGTAGAAAATGCAATTGCTAAAATTAATAATTTTTTCATTTTTGATTGTTTTTATTTTGTTTTTATTGAAGTGCAAATATAGGTTTTTAAAATTTAATTCCCATGGAGAATATTTTATATTTTACTTAAAATTTCTATAAAAAATAAAAGCTAAAAATCTAAACTTTATTTTCGGTATCTATAATGATTGTAACAGGACCGTCGTTTAATAATTCTACTTTCATATCTGCACCAAACTCGCCAGTTTGTACTTTTTTATCAATTTCTTTTTCAAATTGATGTACAAATTCTTGATAAAGCGGAATCGCAATTTCGGGTTTAGCAGCTTTTAGATAACTTGGTCTGTTTCCTTTTTTAGTACTTGCTTGCAAAGTAAACTGACTTACAACAATTGCTTCTCCATTAATATCTAACAAAGATTTGTTCATCACGCCATTTTCATCATTAAAGATTCTAAGGTTTGCAATTTTTCTAGACATCCAATTAATATCTTCGGATGAATCATTTTCTGCAACACCTAACAACAATAACATTCCTTGTTTTATTTCAGAAATCACATTTCCATTTACAACTACACTTGCGTTTTTAACTCTTTGAATTACAGCTTTCATTTAATCTTCATCTTCGTTTTCCCAAAAATCAGTTCTATAATTTTCTTCTTCTCCAGCAATAATTTGCAAATAACTTTTATAACGAGAAAAAGATATTTCTTCATTCTCAACAGCATCTTTTACAGCACATTTTGGCTCTTCAACATGTAAACAATTATTGAATTTACAATCGTTTTTTACTGCTAAAAATTCTGGAAAATAGCTATCAACTTCTTCTTTTTCCATATCTACAACACCAAAACCTTTAATCCCTGGCGTATCAATAATAGAGGCGTTAAAACTTAAATCGAACATCTCTGCAAAGGTTGTTGTATGCTGTCCTTGCTTATGCTGATTTGAGATTTTTTTTGTTTTTAAATCCAACGTTGGTTCAATTGCATTTACCAATGTAGATTTTCCAACACCAGAATGCCCCACAAACATACTTATTTTGCCAAGCATCATTTCTTTTACGGTTTCTACATTTTTATTTTCTGTGGCAGAAACCTCTATACAAGAATATCCTATTTTTTCGTAAATATCTTTCAAATACATCACTTCTGCTCGTTGTTCTAATTCGTAAGAATCTATCTTATTAAAAACCAAAACTGTTGGTATAGAATACGCTTCTGCAGTTACTAAAAATCGATCTATAAAAGTTGTAAATGTTGGTGGATTATTGATGGTAATTAGCAAAAAAACCAAATCTATATTTGCGGCAATTATATGTGTTTGCTTAGATAAATTTACCGATTTACGGATGATATAGTTTTTTCGATCATGAATTGCATTTATTACTCCCGTTTCTGTATCATTGTTGGTTTCTATTTCAAAATCAACAACATCGCCTACAGCGATTGGATTGGTGCTTTTAATTCCTTGAATCCTGAATTTACCTTTCATTCTGCATTCGTAAAATGATCCGTCTTCAGTTTTTACCTGATACCAACTTCCTGTAGATTTATATACAATTCCTGTCATTGTTACAAAGATGCAGAATTTTAAATAAAAATGAGAATGTCAGTTCGAGTGATTTACGATTTTAAGAGAAAATTGTATCGAGAACTAAAAAAATACAAAACTTCTCGATACAAATTTGATTTTTCTATCGAAAATAAAATTCACTCGAAGTGACAGATTAATAAAAAGACCTTTCAAGTTTTAGAAACTAGAAAGGTCTATCCTATTTTATTCAAATACCTACAAGGTTTTAGAAACCTTGCAGGAAATTTTATGCTTTAATAATTTTTTCTTGATGATTGATACTTTCTTGGTGAATGGCTTTAAACATTTTTAGTACAAATTCTTCACTTAGCCCATTACTTTCTCCTTCTAAAATCATGTTTCCTAAAATCTCATTCCAACGTCTAGATTGTAAAACAGCTACGTTTTTTTCTTTTTTAAGTGCACCAATTTTATCAGCAACCTTCATTCTTTTTCCCATCATTTCAATAAGCTGAGCATCAACTACATTAATCTGAGCACGCAAATTATTTAAAGATTCTCTATAGTCTGATTCATTATTAGTCATTTTTCTAATTTTTAAATCCTCCATAATTTGAATCAAGGCTGCAGGTGTAACTTGTTGCGCAGCATCACTCCAAGCATTCTCAGGATCTGTATGCGTTTCTATCATTAAGCCATCAAAATTTAAATCTAACGCCGTTTGAGAAACATCAAAAATCATATCTCTATTTCCTGTAATATGTGATGGATCACAAATTAAGGGTAAATCTGGAAATCTATTTTGAAACTCAATTGGCAATTGCCATTCTGGTATATTTCTGTATTTCGACTTTTCGTACGTAGAAAATCCTCTGTGAATTGCTCCTAGGTTTTTAATTCCTGCTGTGTATAATCTTTCAATTCCGCCTAACCATAATGCTAAATCTGGATTTACTGGGTTTTTAACCAACACAACTTTATCTGTTCCTTGTAACGCATCTGCAATTTCTTGCATAATAAATGGCGAAACAGTAGAACGCGCACCAATCCATAACAAATCAACATCGTGCTCTAAAGCTAGTTTTACATGCGCTGCATTGGCAACTTCTGTACAGGTTTTCATTCCTGTTTCTTCTTTTACTTTTTGCAACCACTTTAATCCGATTGCACCAACACCCTCAAACATTCCTGGTCTTGTTCTTGGTTTCCAAATTCCGGCACGGAAATAATTTACATCGGAATCTTTTAATTCGTGTGCAATCTTTAAAACCTGTTCTTCAGTTTCTGCACTACAAGGCCCTGCTATTACGAGTGGATGCCCAAGCTTCATATCATCTAACCATGTTCCTAATTCTTTTGTATTCTCCATTTTTCTACTTTTTTGTGCTTTTTTTTCTCTGCAAACTTTATTTGTACTATCAATAAAAGTACATTTTGATTTCAATAAATGCTCGAGAGAACAGCTGTTTTGGCGTTTATTTCATGCCGTTTAATATTTGTTTAATGTGATTTGTACTTTCCATTTCGTTATAAATTTCAGTAAAATCGTTTTGTTCCATCAACGTTTTAAAATGCTGAAGGTTGTTAATATATTCATTTAATGTTTCAATAACATTTATTTTATTTTGCTCAAAAATTGGTGTCCACATTGCGGGTGAACTTTTTGCTAAACGGACTGTACTCGCAAAACCAGAACCTGCCATATCAAAAATATCGCATTCATTTTTTTCTTTATTAATAACTGTTTTACCTAACATAAATGCACTTATATGTGATAAATGTGACACATACGCAATATGTTTATCATGAGATTTTGCATCCATATAACGAATACGCATTCCTAGTTTAGCAAAGACATCTAGTGCTTTTTCTTGCAACTTAAAAGCTGTTTTTTCTACTTCACAAATGATATTTGTTTTTTGATTGAACAAGCCTAAATGTGCTGCCGTTGGCCCAGAAAATTCTGTTCCAGCAATTGGATGTGTTGCTAAATAATTTCTTCTTTTCGGGTGGTTTTCTAATACTTTACAAATTTGCTCTTTTGTTGAACCAACATCAATAAGCAAACAAGAATCCTTAATTTCATCTAATACTTTTGGAATAATTTCCAATTGTACGTCAACCGGAATTGAAACAATAACAATTTCTGCACTTTTTATAGAGCCTAACGTTGCTTTTTTGTCAATTACCCCTAATTCCAATGCTTTATCTAGATGCTTTTCGTTGCTATCTATTCCATAAATAATAGCTTCAGGATAATTAGCTTTTATATCCAACACCATGCTTCCACCTATTAAACCAATCCCTATTACAAATACGTTCATTTTTTTCTACTATTTCAATTTTGAGATTGCCAGATCATGCTTCCTCTCAATGACATTTACTGTCAACTGTAAATGATCACTTTTACTAAAACCTACTAATTGCTTCTTTAATTATTTCTTTTGGGACACATAATGAAAAACGAATGAAACCTTCTCCGTTTGGACCAAAAACAGTTCCTGGAGCTATAAAAATATCATTGTTATATAAAATTTCATCTGTCAATTCTTCGGATGTTTTATCCACAGGAATTTTTGCCCAAACAAATAATCCTGTTGAGTTTTTATCATAAGTGCATTCTAACTTATCCGCTAATTTCCAAACTAAATCTCGACGTTCTTTGTATTCCTTATTTTGATTTTTAAACCAATCGTCAGATAAATGCAACGCTTCAATTGCACCTTTTTGAATTCCGTAAAACATACCAGAATCCATGTTGCTTTTTACTTTTAAAACCTGATCTAAAAGATTGCTGTTTCCCAAAACCATTCCAACTCGCCAACCAGCCATGTTAAACGTTTTACTTAACGAATTTAATTCTAAAGCAATACCTTTTGCTCCATCAACTTGTAAAATACTTAATGGAAACTCATTTAAAATAAAACTATACGGATTGTCATTTACAATTAGTACTTGATGCTTTTTTCCGAATTCGATCAACTTCTCAAAAGTTTCTTTTAAAGCACTTGTTCCCGTTGGCATGTGCGGATAATTAATCCACATAATTTTTACTTTCGTTAAATCTAATTTTTCTAATTCATCAAAATTTGGTTGCCAATGATGACTTTCGTCCAAATTATAAAAAATAGGTTCTGCTCCTACCAATTTTGTAACCGAACTATATGTTGGATAGCCAGGATCAGGAATCAACACTTGATCGCCTTCATTTAAAAAAGCCATAGAAATATGCATCACTCCTTCTTTGCTGCCCATTAAAGGCAATATTTCGTTTTCAGGATTTAGAGTTACATCAA
Organism: Polaribacter sp.; assembly: GCA_047622545.1. Taxonomy (GTDB): domain Bacteria; phylum Bacteroidota; class Bacteroidia; order Flavobacteriales; family Flavobacteriaceae; genus Polaribacter. The sequence continues at coordinate 9,864 of JBLHOD010000022.1, forward strand.
ACTTGTTTTTATAGAAATCTGAAATTGCATTTCGCAATTCTGGCAAACCTTGATAGCTTTGATATTTATGTGCAGAAGCGTCATTAAAACTTTGCTGGATTGCATTAATTACTTTTATTGGCGGTTGTAAATCTGGACTACCAATTCCTATATTAATAATTGGTTTTCCTAACGCAGCCAGTTCTCTAACTTCTCTTAACTTTCTTGAAAAATAGTACTCTTGTACGGTTTCTAATCTTTTTGCTGCTTCTATCACTTTCTTCCGTTTTTATATACTCCTAATACTTTAAATGCTGATGCCATTATTTCTATAATTTCGATTGCCTTTTTGTAATCTTCATAGGTGTCAAAAGTTAAATCAACAAAAAATGAATATTTCCAAGGCGATTCTATTACCGGCAAGGATTGAATTTTTGTTAAGTTCATTTTGCAATCGCTCAAAACATTTAAAATCGCGGCTAAACTTCCTCTTTTATGATCTAACTGAAACTTTAACGAGGCCTTATTAACTTCGTTAATTCCGTTATTAGGTTTTTCTGTTTGTACAATTACAAATCGAGTTGAATTATCTTTTACGGTTTGAATTTCATCTTCCAACACTTCCAATCCAAAAATTTCAGCAGCTATTTTTGGAGCAATTGCTGCAACTCCTAATAACTTTTTTTGTGAAATTATTTTAGCAACTTCTGCCGTATCAAAATCTTCTACCAATTTTATTTGTGGATACTTTTTAAAAAACTCTTTACATTGCAATAATGCCATCGGATGTGAACATACTTCTGTAATATCTTCAATTTTTTGACCAGGTAACGCCATTAAATGATGATGGATGTTCAAATATTGTTCGCCACAAATATGTAAATTATTAGCATCTATTAAAGCATAATTAGGAATGATAGAACCAGCAATTGTGTTTTCTATTGCCATAATCCCTTTGTCAGAAGTTTTATCTAACAAACTATCAACTAATGCATCAAAAGAGAAACATTCTTTTAACGCTACATCCTCTCCATAAAAGTCTCTCGCTACTTTATGATGGTTTGAACCTTCGGCTCCTTGTATGGCTATTATTTTTTTCATTTTGGGTATAAAAAAAAGTCTCGAATTTCGAGACTTTATGATATATTATTGGTGTTAACAATATGATACAAAGTCTCAACTCTTATTGAAAAAATAAAAGTAAAAATAGAAACCTTGCCAAACGTTTTGTAACATCATTGTTCTTTTTGTTGTACCAAACAAATCTAGAAATTTAATTGACACAAACAAACTTTTTTTAAAAAAATTGTTTTTAACGGAAATTTAGTTAAGTTTGTCTACATTTTTAACGGAAATTTAGTTAAGTTTGTCTATATGTCTACATGTCTACATAATAAGTATATATATACTTATTTAAAAATTTCCCTAATATATAGAGTATCATTATTCCCCCGTTAAAAAAAACTAGAAGTATCTACTAGAGTAAAAGTTCAATATAATTAAAAAAAATATCAACCCCTTTCTTTCATTTGTTTTTAATATAAATAAGTCCAAAATATGAATACCTCAAAAACAGGAAAGCAATTTAATATTCCTTTTACACAAAGTAAATATACCTACTTACGATTTAATTACCGTTTCATTATA
>JBLHOD010000023.1:0-11325 GCA_047622545.1 Polaribacter sp.
AAACTATATTTAATAAAAAACAATCTTGATGCTTCTGAAAGAATATTCAAAAATTTAGCGACTTTAGATTCAGAAAACCCAGAGTATAGTTATCAATTAGGTGTAGTTAGTAGTGTAAAAAAAGATGGAAATGGTATGTTGAGAAATTTTTTATCTGCGTACCAAAAAGACACTACACATATTAAATCTGTTTTTCAATTAGCAAAAACGTACACTTTGTTAAAAGTAAAAGATTCAGCAAGACTATTTATAAATAAAGGACTGCAGTTAGATAGTTTACATATTAACTTAAATAGATTAAAAATAAACGAACTCTTTAGAACAAAAAAATACAAAGAAGCAATTGGGTTACTCCAAGAAATCGATACGATTGAGCCCAATGAATTGTATACTCAAAAAATGTTAGGAAGAAGCTACTTTAATGTTGAGCAATATGATGAGGCAGAAAAAAGTTTTAATAAAGCTAAAGTTTTAGATAAAGAAGATTTTAAAATATACAAACATTTAGGTCATATAGAAAAAGTAAGAAAAAACTATAGGAAGGCAATGCTTAATTATTTTAGAGCGACAACTGTTGGTAAAAAGCCTAGAAATGAAGAATATTATAGTTTAGGGTTATTGTATTTAGAAATGAAACAGCTAAAAATGGCAATAGAAATGTTTAAAAAATCGATAAAAGAAAGTAATCGATTTTATAAAGTTTTATATCAATTAGCAATCTCCTCAGATTCTTATTATAAGGATAAGAAAATTTCTTACGAACACTACAAGAATTATTTAAACATGTTTGAATATAGAGATAAAGACATTACTGTTTTTGTAAAACATAGAATAAAAGAAATTAAAAAAGAACTATTTTTAAAAGGAGAGAATGTAGAATAAGCAATCATTTTTTAAAACAGTTTATAAATTGTACTTTTACTTTGTAAATTTACAACATGCGAACCCGAGTATTTTCTCTATTGTTTTTAGTTATTATAAGTACTTCTTGCGAGTATTTTAATTTAAAAAAGAAATCGCAATTACAAGAAGTAGATACTATAATTGATTTTTCTTCGGTAGATGTTTTTCCAACATTCGAAGCCTGTAAAAGCTTTATTGATAAAGCTAAAAAAACGGATTGCTTTAGAAACACCATTTATAAACATATTTCTGAGAGTTTAACAAAAAACAACATCGAGGTTAAAAACCCTGTTAACGAAACAATTAATGTAGTTGTTTTAATCAACAACAAAGGAAAAGTAGCTATTCAAAAAATTACTACTTCTGATCTTCTAAAAAAGGAAATTCCTGCAATTGACAGTTTAATTACAAAAAGCTTTCAAGGTTTACCAACATTGTTGCCTGCAACAAAAAGAGGAATTCCGGTTGCCACACAATATCAAATTCCAATTCAGATTAACGTAAACTAAAAATAGACTTCCGTAAACGAAAATCTATTTTATATTGTCATTTATTCAAGTTAGTTGTCATTTCGACAGAGCGAATAGGAGAGACGAGAAATCTTCATAAATGAGATTCCTAATTTAAGAAAGACAATTATTTAATAGTTAATTCAACATTTCCCAAAGGCGATCTTTTAATTCTACCAATCCTGTATGTGCTAACGAAGAGAAAAATATATGCGGAATTCCATCTGGTAATTCTTTTGTGATTTCTGCTCTTAATTCATCATCTAGCATGTCATCTTTAGAAATAGCAAGCAAACGATTTTTATCCATCAATTCAGGATTGTGCGTTCTAAGTTCATTCAATAAAATTTTATATTCTTTACTGATGTCTTCACTATCCGCAGGGATTAAAAACAGCAATGTAGAATTACGTTCAATATGACGTAAAAATCGATGTCCTAATCCTTTTCCTTCAGCTGCACCTTCAATAATACCTGGAATATCTGCAATTACAAAACTTTTAAAATCTCTGTATTCTACAATTCCTAAATTGGGTTTTAAAGTTGTAAACGCATAATCTGCAATTTTTGGTTTTGCAGAGGTAATTACTGATAATAGAGTAGATTTTCCTGCATTAGGAAATCCAACTAAACCAACATCAGCCAATAATTTTAATTCTAATAAATACCAACCTTCAAGTCCGTCCATTCCAGGTTGTGAATATCTAGGAGTTTGGTTTGTCGAGGATCTAAAGTTCCAGTTTCCTAATCCACCTTTTCCGCCTCTTAACAATACAACTTCTTGCATATTTCCAGTGACTTCAAAAAGGATATCATTGGTGTCGGCATCTCTAACAATAGTTCCTAAAGGTACATCAACATATATATCTTTACCATCATGCCCGGTGCTTCTACTTTTACTTCCAGAGCCACCAGGTTCACCTCTAAAGTGTTTTTTAAACTTTAAATGAAATAAAGTCCACATGTTTTTATTTCCTCTAAGAATAACATGTCCACCACGACCACCATCACCACCATCAGGCCCCCCTTTAGTAATAAATTTTTCTCTGTGTAAGTGCATGGAACCACCACCTCCTTTACCAGAAGTAGCATATACTTTTATGTAGTCAACGAAATTTCCTTCAGTCATTATAAATTATTTAAAGAATTAGATTTAAAATACATAACAGCCACTGGCTGTTCTCCTTTTAATTTCAAATCCTCTGTCATTATTTTTATTGTTTATCTGTTGATTTGTTAAATTGTTTATTTGAATTTGTACTTAGCAAATAAAACGATTTAACGCATAAATAGTTGTTTTATAATTTATCAAAAACTTTAGCCAAACGATTGGTAATGTCATCTATAGAACCAACTCCGTTTACTCCGAAATAGTTTCCTTGTGCCTGATAATAATCCTTTAAAATTGCAGTTTTTGTATTGTATTCATTAAAACGATTTCTGATTTTTTCTTCATCAGTATCGTCTGTTCTTCCACTTGTTTTTCCTCTTTCTAATAAACGAGCAACTAATAAATCTTCAGAAACTTCTAAAGCTACCATTCCATTTATTTGTTCTCCTTTTTTAGCTAAAAAAGTATCTAAGGCTTTTGCTTGAGATTCTGTTCTTGGAAAACCATCAAAAATAAACCCGTTTGCATCAGCATTTTTAGTTACTTCCGCTTTTAGCATTTCAATAGTTACTTCATCCGGAACTAAATTTCCTTCATCCATATATTTTTTAGCCAACAAGCCCAAATCGGTTTTATTTTTAATATTGTATCTAAAAACATCTCCAGTAGAAATGTGAATTAGATGATATTTTTTTTTTAAAAGCGTTGCTTGTGTGCCTTTTCCTGCTCCTGGAGGGCCAAATAAAACAATGTTTTTCATTTTTTATTATTGTTGTGTTGTTAGTTGATAAATTTTTGGCAAATTTCTACCCAATCCATTATAATCTAAGCCATAACCTACAATAAATTTATCTGGAATACTTTTGCCAATATAATCTATTGGTAATTCTTTTTTAAATACATCTGGTTTAAAGAATAATGTAGCAATTTTTAACTGCTTTACTTTTTTGTCTTTAAAGATGTTGTATATTTCTTGAAGTGTGTTTCCTGTATCAATAATATCCTCTAAAATAACTACAGTTCTGCCTTCTAAGTTTTCATTAAGACCCACCAATTGTTTTACTTTTTCTGTTGATGATGTGCCTTGATATGATGCTAATTTAACAAATGAAATTTCGCAATTACCCTTATAGGCTTTTGAAAAATCTGAAACAAACATAAATGAACCGTTTAATATACCAATAAATAACGGAGTTTCTCCTTCGCAATCTTTGGCTACTTTTAGAGCTAAAGATTGTACGATATTATTAATTTCATCTTCCTCAATGAAAGATTTAAAACTTAAATCGTGCAATTTAATTGTGTTCATTTTGCAAAGATACGCTCTTGATATTGAATGAAAAAACCGTTTTGAATTTTGTTCAAAACGGTTTTTATATTTTAGTCTTTTCAGGTTATTTTTCTTCGGCTACTTTTTTAGAAGTATCAAACATTATTGGAGTTGCAATAAATAATGAAGAGTATGTTCCAACTACAACACCAATAATTAATGCAAACATAAATCCTTTAATAGAATCTCCTCCAAATAAGAAGATTGCTAACATTACTAATAATGTTGTTAAAGAAGTATTTATTGTTCTACCTAAAGTAGAGCTCAATGCTTTGTCAACTACTTTAGTATATTTCCATTTTGTATGAATTCCAGTAAATTCTCTAATTCTATCAAAAATAACCACCGTATCATTTAGTGAGTATCCAACAACAGTTAATATTGCAGCAATAAATGATTGATCTATTTCCATGTCAAATGGCATGAATTTGTATAAGATTGAGAAGATACCTAATACGATTAATACATCGTGGAATACGGCAACTACAGCACCTACACTAAAAGATATTTTTCTAAAACGTAATAAGATGTATAAGAAAACTACAATTAATGAACCTATCACTGCCCATAAAGCTGACGTTTTAATATCATCTGCAATGGTTGGATCAACTTTCATATAACTCATAATACCACTATCATTATCTGCTTTTTCAAAGCCAGGCTTAAACTTTTCGTAAGTAGTTTCGCCTAAATAAGGTTTTAATCCGTTGTATAATGCTGTTTGTACTTCTTCATCAACACTTAAGCCTTTATCATCTATTTTGTATACAGTTGTTATTTTTAATTGATTAGAAGAACCATAGGTTTTAACTTCTGGTGCAGAAACAAATACTGCTTTTAAGTCGTCAGCAACTTCAGTTGAGTTCATAGTCTGATCAAAACGAACAACATAAGAACGACCACCTTTAAAATCTACTCCTTGTTTTAATCCAAGAGTTGCCATGGAAATAATTCCTCCTAAAATAATAGCTCCAGAAATTACATAAGCAATTTTACGTTTTCTTAAGAATTCTATATTGATATTTTGGAACCAGTTTTTAGAAATTGATGTATTAAAAGTAATGTTGCTGTTTTTATTTACAGCACCATCAATTAACATGCGAGTAATAAATACTGCAGTAAATAATGATGTTGCAATACCAACCATTAACGTTAAAGCAAAACCTTTAATTGGTCCTGTACCAAAAACGTATAAAATGATAGCTGTTAATAAGGTTGTAATATTTGCATCAATAATTGCTGATAATGCTCCTTTTACACTAAACCCATCTTCAACGGCTAGTTTTAGTCCTTTTCCGCCGCTTAATCCTTCTTTAATTCTTTCGAAAATAATAACGTTTGCATCAACAGACATACCAATTGTTAAGATAATACCTGCAATTCCTGGTAACGTTAATACCGCACTAAACGAGGCTAAAATTCCGAAGATGAATAAAATATTTACAGCTAATGAAATGTTTGCAAATCCACCAGCTTTACCATAGTAGAATAACATCCAGATTAATACTAATCCGATTGCTAATCCAAAAGAGTTAAAAGATTTATCAATAGATTCTTGTCCTAAAGAAGGTCCAATAACTTCCATTTGAATAATTCTTGCAGCAGCAGGTAATTTACCAGCTTTTAAAACAGTTGCAATATCTTGTGCTTCTGTAATTGTCATTAATCCACCAGAAATAGAAGTTCTACCACCAGAAATAGGTTGGTTAACAGAAGGAGCCGTATACACATAATCATCTAAAACAACCGCAACAAATTTCCCAGCATTATCTGTAGTCATTTTTTCCCATTGCTTAGAACCAGTGCTATTCATTGTCATGCTTACTTCTGGTTTGTTTCCTAATTGATCAAACTCTTGAGATGCATCTACAATTACATCACCTTCAATGGTAGCAACATCTTTTCTGTTTGATTTGATTGCGTATAAACCAATAATTTCTGCAGTTTTATCTGCATTTGGTTGCGCTTTATAGTCCCATAAAAACTTTACATATCTAAGGTTACTAGGTAATAAGGCTCTTACTTCTTTTCTTTTTAATAATTTATTTACTGTTGCAGTATCAGAAACTTTAGCTTGTGCAACTAAAGAACTTATTTGTTCTTGATTTTGAGCAACATTAGGAGATAAATAAGTAAATAATGTTTTTTGATTGTTTACTTCAGTAGAATCATTTTTCCCTAATAAGTTGTCGATATCATCTTTTTTGATTGAATCGTTTGCTGTAGGATTTTCATCTTTTAAAAGTTCAGTAATCTTTGTGTTTGCTTCAAAGAAGAAGTTTTGTACTTCAGTGTTTGTAAAGACTTCCCAAAATTGTAATTTGGCAGTACTTTCTAATAATTTCTTTACACGGTCAATATCTTTGGCTCCTGGTAATTCAATTTGAATTCTTCCTGAGTTTCCAACACGTTGAATGCTTGGTTGCGTTACACCAAACTTATCAACTCTACTTCGTAATACTTCAAAAGCAGTATCAATAGAATTGTCTATTTCTGTTTGAATAATTGGTTTAACCTGAGCATTTGTTTTGTTAAAGTTAATTCCTTTGTCAGCTAAAGTCTTTGTTCCGAAAATTGAAGGATCGCTTAAGTTAACAGTTCCGTTACTTAATTTTTCAAACTCCGAAAAGAATAAATCTAAGTAGGTATCTGTACTGCTTTTTTGTGCAGCATCTGCAGCAATTAAAGCTTGATTAAAAATTACATTTTTAGATTCGTTAGATAACCCAATTAAAATATCTTTTACAGATACTTGTAAAATTGCATTAATTCCACCTTTTAAATCAAGACCAAGATTCATTTCTTTGTCTCTAATATCATTATAACTATACTCAGCAAATCCTAAGTTTATTAATTTGATATTTCCAACACTGTCTAAATATTTTTTCTCAAATTTAGCTAACGCTTTACCATCATTGTTGGTCGCTTTTTCTTTCGAATAAGCTTTCGCTGCATCTTCTACATTTCCTGCGAAATAGGTAAATGATAATTGATATAAACTTACTAACCCGAAAAGGATAGCGAATAATCTAATAAGTCCTTTGTTTTGCATCTTCTATAAAATTTTTTGATCTACTTCTTTCTTTGTAAAAACGTGCAAATATAGTATTTCAAATAAGAGTAACCAATTGTTTTCTCATATTTGTAGCATATGATTCTCGTTTTTCAAAGCTTTAAAAGAAATGAAAAAAAAATAACTCTTATTTTTTTATATATTTACTCACCAAAATACGAGAATTAATCAATAAAAATTAAAATTATTTCTAATGGCTTATCAATCTGATATTGAAATAGCACAAGCTAAAACCTTAGTGCATATTAAAGAAATTGCAGCAAAATTAAATATTGATGAAGATATTATGGAAATGTACGGTAAGTACAAAGCCAAATTACCTTTAAGTTTAATTGATGAAGAAAAAATAAAACAAAATAATTTAGTACTTGTTACAGCTTTAACTCCAACGCCAGCCGGTGAAGGAAAAACAACGGTCTCTATAGGCTTAACAGAAGGTTTAAATAAAATAGGAAAACAAGCAACGGTGGTTTTAAGAGAGCCATCTTTAGGTCCGGTTTTCGGAATAAAAGGAGGAGCAGCTGGAGGAGGATATTCGCAAGTTGTTCCAATGGAAGATATTAATTTACACTTTACTGGAGATTTTAACGCGATTGAAAAAGCGAATAATTTATTATCAGCTTTAATAGATAATAATTTACAAAGTTCTGTAAATAACTTAAATATTGATCCTCGTACAATTTTATGGAAACGTGTAATTGATATGAATGATAGAGCTTTACGAGATATTACGATTGGATTAGGAGGGACAGCAAACGGGGTTCCAAGACAAGACGGGTTTAATATTACACCAGCTTCAGAAGTGATGGCAATACTTTGTATGACTACAAACTTCGAAAATTTAAAGAAGCGTTTAGGAGATATCTTTATCGGATTTACATTTGATAAAAAACCAGTTTTTGCACGCGATTTAAAGGCAGAAAATGCAATGGCAATTTTATTAAAAGATGCTATTAAACCAAATTTAGTACAAACACTAGAAGAAAACCCGGCGATTATTCATGGTGGTCCATTTGCAAATATTGCACAAGGAACAAATACAATATTGGCAACAAAAATGGGATTGAGTTTATCGAATTATGTAGTAACGGAAGCAGGTTTTGGAGCAGATTTAGGTGCAGAAAAATTCTTAAATATCAAGTCGGCTTTCGCAGGATTAAATCCAAAGTGTGTTGTTTTGGTGGCAACAATTAGAGCGTTGCGTCATCACGGAGGAGCAAAGCCAGAAGAATATAATACACCAAATTTAGAAAGAGTTACAGTAGGATTTAAAAACTTAGAAAAACATATAGAAAACATCCGAAAGTTTAATATTGAGCCCGTTGTGGCAATCAATTCATTTGTTTCAGATTCTAATGAAGAAGTACAATTTATAAAAGATACTTGTGCTGCATTAGGAGTTGATGCTGTTTTGTCTGAAGGTTGGGCAAAAGGAGGTGAAGGAACTAAAGAATTAGCCGCGGCAGTTGCAAATGTTGTAGAAAATAAAGCAACTCAGTTTAAGCCTTTGTATGATTGGAAAAGTCCTGTAAAAGAAAAAATAGAAATCATTGCTAAAGAAATTTACGGAGCTGATGCTGTTATTTATGATAAAAAAGCAGAATTAAATTTACGCAGAATAGATCGTTTAGGATTTAATGATTTTGCTATCTGTATGGCAAAAACACAAAAATCTTTTTCTGATGATGATAAATTAATTGGAAGACCTACAGGTTTTTCTGTTACCGTTAGAGAAATAGAAATTGCAGCTGGAGCACAATTCATCATTCCGATTTTAGGAAAAATGATGCGTATGCCTGGTTTACCTGCAAAGCCAGCGTCAGAAGGAATGAGTATTGATAATAATGGTGTAATTTCTGGATTGTCTTAATTTTAGAAAAGAGACAATAGAAGCAAGAAAATAGAGAAAAGAAAAAACCCAGCCAATTGGCTGGGTTTTTTTTACTAATACCTAAAAACTAGATACTGTTTTTTTATAATTCTAATAATCCATTTGTAGCTTTAACACCTTCTGCAGATGCTTCTAAATGAGCTTTCTCTGCATCACTTAAATTAATTTCAACAATTTTCTCGATTCCGTTTTTACCTAAAACAACAGGGACCCCAATACATAAATCATTTAAACCGTATTCACCTTCTAACAACGTAGAACAAGGAAAAATCTTTTTAGTATCACAGGCAATTGCCTGTACCATACCAGAAACTGCTGCGCCTGGTGCGTACCAAGCAGAAGTTCCTAATAAGCCAGTTAATGTTGCGCCACCAACTTTGGTGTCTTCTAAAACTTGTAGTAATCTTTCTTTAGAAATAAACTCAGAAACAGGAACAGAATTTCTTGTTGCTAAACGCGTTAAAGGAACCATTCCTTTATCAGAATGACCACCAATTACCATTCCGTCAACATCAGAAATTGGTGCTTCTAATGCTTCTGCTAATCTATATTTAAAACGTGCAGAATCTAAAGCTCCACCCATTCCAATAATTCTATTTTTAGGGATTCCAGTTGTTTTGTGGACTAAATAAGTCATAGTATCCATTGGGTTAGAGACCACAATGATTATTGTATTCGGAGAATGCTCTATCAAACTAGCAGAAACCATTTTTACAATTCCAGCATTAATTCCGATTAATTCTTCGCGAGTCATTCCTGGTTTTCTTGGAATTCCAGAAGTGATTACACAGATATCTGAATTTGCTGTTTTAGAATAATCATTGGTTGAACCGGTAATTTTTGTGTCAAATCCGTTTAAGGAAGCCGTTTGCATTAAATCCATTGCTTTACCTTCGGCAAAACCTTCTTTAATATCTAAGATTACAACTTCTGAAGCGAAGTTTTTAATTGCGATGTACTCTGCACAACTTGCGCCTACAGCACCTGCTCCTACAACTGTTACTTTCATTTTATTTATATTTTGTGTTGAATAAATTTTGTCTTGCAAAAGTACTACAAATTATTGAAAATGTGTATTTAAGCAACTAAAAAAGGCTACGAAATTCGCAGCCTTTTTAATTTTTTAGTAATGTTTTATTATCTAATACTAAATGCTATACCAAGGTTTGCTGTATTGTATTCTTGGAAAGTATAACTTCCGAAAATTTTAAAAAAACCTAAACTTAATCTAGTTCCGATTGTTGTTCTAAAAGCGCTAGCATCAAATTTTGAATTAATAGGATCAATAATCGTTCTAGATAAAGGACCGTATAACAATTTATAATTACCTAACATTTTAAGTGTAGAGCTTCCTGATCCATATCCTAAACCTCCATAAATATTGATAATAGGGAAATTTAATGAAGCAATTGCTTGTACTGTATAAGAGTTTAGTTTAAATTCTGCAACACCATTTGTTACATCAATGTCTCCACTATCAGTAATGTTATAATCAACATTCATTGTAGTGTATGCAGCTAATAAAGAAACATGTAATGGTAATTTGTCTAAAGGACCAAACCAGCTAGTAATTTCTTTTTTTAATCCCAGACCTAATAAATCTCCTTTTACATCATCAGAACCAACTTTTGGAACATAACGTAACATTACATCCATTTTAAAAGGTAATCCTAGATTTAATTGTACAGCTGGTGCTGGCATGGCATTTAATGGTAAATTTTCTTTAATACCACCTGGTGCATTAAAAGTTGTTGAATATGTTGTGCCATTATAAGTATAATTAACAGTAGTAAGAGGAGTTGTTTTTTCTGATCCAGCAATTGTAGCAGCAGTTATCGAACCTGCATTTATTGATGTTAATCCAGATAGAGTAAACATTTCATCTTCTGATGGCACTAATGATGCATTTAAACCTATTGAAATATCAAAGCCAAATTTTTTATGAACTTTTGCGGTATGGTACCACCCATTATTCATTGATTGAATTAATCCTTTCATTGCTGGGTTGATATAAGCTTCGACTAATTTACTTCTGTCATTATCACTTGCAAGAAGGTATCCTTCAAAACCATCTTGCGCTTTAGCGTTAAAGCTTAATGTTAATACGCTTATAAAAATCAAAATGTACTTTTTCATATTATAAAAGTTTAGTTAATATTATTTGTTTCATTTTATTGATGCTAATATAGTAAGAAAATAAAAAACACACCTTTTTAGGTGTGTTTTTTGATAAAAATACGACAAATGCCGTAGTATTTTATATATCTATATTTGCATATTTTGCATTCTTTTCAATAAAAGCTCTACGAGGAGGAACTTCATCTCCCATTAACATAGAAAAAACTCTATCTGCTTCTGTAGCGTTGTCAATAACTACTTTTCTAAGTGTTCTGAATTCAGGGTTCATTGTTGTATCCCATAATTGTATTGCGTTCATTTCTCCAAGACCTTTGTATCTTTGAATATTAACACTACCACCCATTTGTTGAGCAATTAAATCTCGTTGACT
>JBLHOD010000024.1:0-11306 GCA_047622545.1 Polaribacter sp.
CCTTCGTTCCAGTATTTATATAATTCCGTTTTAATATTCTCGTCTACTGCATTTGGAACCATAGAAGCTGCTAAAGAAAAATCTAACGCTGCACGTTCTGCATCAGAAAAAGCAGCATGTGTTTTATATTCCCAAATATTATCTAATTGTTCTTGTTCTGCACCGTAACGTTCTGCTGCTCTTATTGCATGCGCTTGACAATATCTACAACCTGTTGCATTACTAGAAACCCAAGCAATCATTCTTTTTAAAGCTGAAGTTACATTTCCTTCATTTGCCATAACAGCTTTATTCAAATTGATAAATGCTTTTGAAATCGCTGGTCTTCTTTGCATCGTTAAGACAGAATTTGGGCAAAATCCTAGTGTTTCATTAAAGAACTCTGCTAATTCTTTTGTTTCTGAATCGTGATTCGCAGATAAAGGTGTTACTAATGGCATATCTTTTATGTTTTATACCCTCAAATATATCTATTTTTATAACTTTAACTTTTTAAATTAATCAAAACTTACATATGAAACTTCAATTGCATTCTTACGACTTAGTCTTAAAACATACATTTACAATTTCTAGAGAATCTAGAAACACACAACCTACTTTAATTGTTGAATTAACTGATGATGGTTTTAGCGGTTTTGGAGAAACTTCTTCAAACACGTATTATAAAATTACCATGGAAAATTTGAATGATCAAATTACCGAAAACAAAGCGTTTATAGAATCATTATCTGATGCAACTCCAGATGAGTTTTGGAAAAAATTGCAACCGCTTTTTAAAAACAACATGTTTGCTTTATGTGCTTTAGACATGGCTTTTAATGATTTGTATGCACGTAAACAAGGCAAAAAACTATACGAAGTTTGGGGTTTAAATCCAGATAATAATCCGATGACCGATTATACAATTGGAATTGATTCTATTGAAACAATGGTCACGAAAATGAAAGAATTGCCTTGGCCGATTTATAAAATTAAATTGGGGACAAAAAACGATATCGAAATTGTAACTGAACTTAGAAAACATACTGATGCTATCTTTAGAATTGATGCCAATTGCGGTTGGACAGCTGATGAAGCAATCGAAAACTCATTCAAATTAAAAGAATTAGGAGTGGAGTTTTTAGAACAACCTTTACCAGCTGCAGATATTGAAGGTCATAAAAAAGTTTTTGAAAATTCTGCATTACCAATCATTGCCGATGAAAGTTGTATTGTAGAAAGTGATGTAGAAAAATGTGCAGGTTTATTTCATGGAGTAAATGTAAAACTGACCAAATGTGGCGGTTTAACTCCAGGGAAAAGAATGTTAGAAAACGCCAAAAAGTTGGGATTAAAAACAATGGTTGGTTGTATGACAGAATCTAGTATCGGAATCTCTGCAATAGCACATTTATTACCATTGCTAAATTATGTAGATATGGATGGTTCGTTGCTTTTAAAAGAAGATATTGCAACAGGAATTATCATTAAAGATGGCGTAATTTCGTATGCAAACGAAAACGGAATCGGAGCAAGTTTACTTTAATTATGCAATTACAAAAAGCACCAAATACTACTGCGGTAATCAATAATAAAGAGTATTTGTTTTTTAGCGGAACTTCGTATTTAGGAATTCCTTTATTACACAATTTTCAAGAATTGGTAACGCAAAGTATTTTAAAATGGGGTACTTCTTACGGAAGTTCTAGAAGTGCTAATTTAAAATTGGCTATTTATCCAAAAGGAGAAGAACATTTAAGCTCTTTTTTAAATACAAAAGAGGCAGTTACAGTTTCTTCTGGAACATTAGCAGGACAATTTGCCATACGAAGTTTAAGAAAAAAGGTTGATGCGTTTTTTTATATGCCAAAAACACATCCAGCAATTTTAACTGATGATGCAACACCTGTTTTTGAAAATTCTGAGTTAAATTCTCAATTAGTAAAAACACAAAATAAATCCATTTGTATAATTGTTGATGCCATTGCAGCTTTAGAAATTACCCCTTTTTCATTTGAGTTTCTAAAAACAATTAATACAACAAATACAATCTATGTGCTGTTAGATGAATCTCACAGTTTGGGTGTTTTAGGTGATGACGGAAATGGAATTTCATCTCAAATTCCGAAAGCAAAAAACATAGAAATAATTATTGTATCTTCTTTAGGAAAAGCATTTGGTATAAATGGTGGAGTAATTGCTGGAAGTTCAGAGTTTATCAATTTAGTAAAATCTGATTCGTTGTTTATTGGTTGTGCAGGCATGAGTCCTTCTTTTTTAGAAGCGTTTGTAAATGGCAAAGAAATCTATCAAAATCAACTAAAAAAACTACAAGAAAACTGTGCCTATGTTTATGATAAATTAAAGCATTTAACAGCAATTCGGATTTCAGAAAACTATCCTGTTTTCTTTTTTGAAAACGAACAAATTGCAGACTATTTATACAAAAACGAAATTTTAATTACCAGTTTTTATTATCCTTCATCAACAAAAAAAATCAATAGAATTGTATTAAATGCAAATCACACTAAAAAACAATTAGATTCTTTAGTTGATTGCTTACTTCAATTCAAATTATAGTAAATTTGTAAAAACAAACACAAAAACATGGCTACAAATACAGTAACAACTACTTGGAGAAAAGAGGGAATTTTTGAATCAGATAATCCAAGTGGACATACATTAAGAATATACGATGCATCAGATGATAACGGAGATTTAGTTGGTTTTGGGCCAAAAGCGTTAATGCTTTCTTCCTTAGCTGGTTGCTCTGGTTTAGATGTAGATTCTCTCTTAAAAAAGATGCGCGCAGAAGTAGCCGATTTTAATATTATTGTTACTGGAGAATTAACAGAAGAACATCCAAAATTTTATCATAAAGTGCATGTAGATTATCATTTTTATGGCAGCGATTTAAAAGAAGATAAAATTACAAAAGCCGTAAATTTATCGGTAGATAGATACTGTGGCGTTATTGAAATGTTTAGACAGTTTGCAAAAATAACTACAGAAATACATTTGCATGAAAATGAATAAATAAAACTAAAAAGACACTGAAACAAGTTCAGTGTGAAAAAAATTGCTATGCGTTGGACCTTAAAAAAAACACCTGAAAAAGAAAAAATTAAGCAACTTGCAACTGAATTATCTATAGAAAAACCACTTGCAGAAGTTTTATTGCAAAGAGGAATTTCTACGTTTACTGAAGCCAAGAAATACTTTCGTCCGTCATTAGAAGATTTACACGATCCTTTTTTAATGAAAGATATGGATGTTGCAGTAAACAGAATTGAAACTGCTATTGCAAACAATGAAAATATTTTAATTTATGGCGATTATGATGTTGATGGAACCACAGCGGTTTCATTAGTTTCTTCTTATTTAAAAACCTATTACTCAAATGTTGCAACCTATATTCCTGATAGATATGGTGAAGGTTACGGAATTTCATATAAAGGAATTGACTTTGCAAACGACAACGATTTCTCATTAATTATTGCGTTAGATTGTGGTATAAAAGCACTAGATAAAGTTGTGTATGCAACAGAAAAAGACATCGATTTTATTATTTGTGATCACCATAAACCTGGAGCAGAAATTCCGAAAGCAGTTGCTGTTTTAAATCCCAAAAGAGAAGATTGTACCTATCCGTATGATGAATTGTGTGGTTGCGGTGTTGGGTTTAAATTGATACAAGCATTAGGTTCAAAAAGAAATGAAACAATTCAAGATTTAATTCCGTATTTAGATTTGGTTGCTACAGCAATTGGCGCAGATATTGTTCCGATGACTGGAGAAAACAGAACGTTGGCCTATTTTGGTTTGCAAGTAATAAATACAAATCCAAGAAACGGGTTTAAAGCTATTATTCATCAGCAAAAAAAAACAATATTTACCATTACTGATGTCGTTTTTATTATTGCGCCAAGAATAAATGCTGCCGGACGAATGAAACACGGAAACTATGCGGTAGAATTGTTAACAGAAATGGATTTTGAAACCGCAGTAAAATTTGCATCAGCCATCGAAAAAAATAATTCTGACAGAAAAGAACTCGATAAAAAAATAACGGAAGAAGGTTTACAACAAATTACAGAAAATAAAGAAGAGCAAAATCTTACAACCGTTGTTTTTCGTGAAGATTGGCATAAAGGTGTTATTGGTATTGTGGCTTCTAGATTGATAGAAACCTATTACAGACCCACGTTGGTTTTTACAAAAAGCGGCGACAAATTAGCTGCTTCTGCACGTTCTGTAAAAGGATTTGATGTGTATAATGCTTTAGAACAATGTGCAGAATTTATAGAACAATTTGGTGGACATAAATATGCTGCCGGATTAACATTGTTGCCAGAAAATTATCAAAAATTTAAACAAAAATTTGAAGAAGTTGTTCAAAAAACGATTTTACCAGAACAATTAATTCCAGAAATTGCTATTGATGCAGAAATTGAATTTTCTGAAATCACTCCCAAATTTCATAGAATTATACAACAAATGGCTCCGTTTGGGCCGCAAAATATGAAACCTGTTTTTAAAACTTCTGCGGCAAGAGATAACGGATTTGGGAAACAAGTTGGCGAAGACAAAAGCCATTTAAAACTCAATTTAATTTACGGCTCAGATAACAAAACCTATAGTGCTATCGGTTTTGGCTTGGGTGATAAATTACCGCTAATTAAAAACGCTTTTGATATCTTATATACCTTAGATGAAAATACATGGAATGGTTTTACCAGTATTCAGTTGTTACTAAAAGATATAAAAAGCCTTCATGATTAAAAAACTTCGACATAAAGACGAAGATATTGCTAGAAAAATTCGCTCAATTTTTCAGGTATCATATGCAGTAGAAGCAAAATTATTAGGTGCGGTAGATTTTCCTCCATTAAAAAGAAAACTCGAGAATTTTGTAGCATGTGAGAATGTCTTTTTTGGTTATTTAAAAAACAATGAGTTTGCTGGAGTTATTGAAATTGATAAAAGTAACACAAGTATTCATATTCAAAGTTTAGTGGTAGCTCCTAAATTTTTTAGACAAGGAATTGGTCGTGAATTAACAGAATTTATATTGAATTCTTTTGACTCGAAACTATTTACTGTTGAGACAGGTGTAAAAAATGAACCAGCAGTCAGATTATATAAAATATTAGGCTTTATAGAAGTAAAACAATGGAATACAGATCATGGAGTTAGAAAAGTTCGTTTTGAAAAACTTGCACAATAAGAATAAATCCCCGTTGAATACTTCTTTAGATTTATGAAATCATTTGCACTGTTACTGCTGTTTGTGCTAGCAACCTTCCGTTTATCGTCGCTTTTGTTTGTACTACAATCGAGGTTTCACCTAATAGGGCTTCCTTTAAAATGATTTGTTGTGTACCTAAAGTAACTGCACCTGCATTTTGCCAAATGGTTTAATAGCAATAGTTATTGCTTTTTTATATTCATCACACACAACATTAGAAATATTTAATTGCTTTTGAAAGATGTAAAATAATTAATATTCAAATTTTTAGTAACTTGTTTGCGCAAACTCAGTCAAGCAATACCTTAAACAAATAAAATTGTTTGGCTTAATTAAAAAAAACTAACCCATGTTTACAAATCTTAACAAAAAACTCGCATTTATTTTATGTCTCCTTTTTTTAGGAACAAGTCAATTTTCTTCTGCTCAAAAAAAATGGAGTAAAAGAAAAGTTGAAGCTTTAAAAAAAGAAGTTTCTCAAATTGTACAAGCCAACCATAAACAATCTCAAGTTATGGTTGATAAAATTTTTAGTTTTTCAGAATTAGGTTTTCAAGAATTTGAATCTTCTAAATACTTAACAGATATTCTAGAACAAAATGGTTTTGAAATTGAACGGTCTGTTTCTGGAATTCCAACTGCTTGGTTTGCTAGATGGTCTAATGGTGACGGACCTGTTATTGCCTTAGGAAGCGATGTAGATTGTATTCCAAAAGCATCACAATATCCAGGTGTTGCATATCATAAACCAATTGTAGAAGGAGCGCCAGGTCATGGAGAAGGACACAATTCAGGAATTCCATTAAACATTACTGCTGTACTTGCAGTGAAAAAAATTATGGAACGAGAAAATATTGGCGGAACTCTTATTTTATGGCCAGGAATTGCAGAAGAATTAGTAGCTGCAAAAGCCTGGTACACAAGAGATGGCCTTTTTGATAACATAGACATGTGTATTTTTACGCATGTAAGTTCTAATTTGGGTGTTTCTTATGGAGAAGCTCGTGGTACAGGATTAATTTCTGTAGAATATACTTTTGAAGGAGAATCTGCGCACTCTGCCGGTTCACCTTGGCGTGGGCGTAGTGCTTTAGACGCTGCTGAATTAATGAGCGTTGGTTGGAATTATAAAAGAGAGCATTTGCATCCGTTAAAAAGATCTCATTCAATTTTTACAGATGCAGGAGATCAACCAAACGTGGTTCCTTCTAAAGCATCTATCTGGTATTATTTTAGAGATGTTACGTATGAAGGAATTATGGAAATGTATAAAGAAGCAAATGATGTCGCAAAAGGAGCTGCTTTAATGACAAAAACAACAGTAAAATCGAAAATCCTTGGAACTGCTTGGCCGAGACATTTTAATAAAACCATTGCAGAAATAATGTATGAAAATATTAAAAATGTAGGATTACCACAATGGTCAGAGAAAGATCAAACTCTTGCTAAAGCTGTTCAAACGGAAGTAAATTCATCTAGAATTCAAGGTTTAAGTACTAAATTAATACCTTTAGGATTGCCTATTAAAACTCCGATTAGTGGAGGTTCAGATGATATTGGTGATGTTTCATGGAAAGTACCAACAGTAACATTAAGATATCCTTCAAATATACCTGGTTTACAAGGTCATCATTGGAGTAATGCTATTGCAATGGCAACACCAATAGCACATAAAGGTGTTACCGCTGGCGCAAAAGTTGAAGCAATGACAATTATTGATTTTTTACTAAAACCTAATTTATTAAAAGAAGCAAAAGACTATTTTAATAATGAACAACGTAAAAAGACATCGTATAAACCAATGCTATCTGCGGATGATTTACCACCAATTTATTTAAATAAAGACAAACAACAACAATTTAGATCTCAACTAGAGAAGTTTTATTATAACGAAAAAAAGTTTGATACTTATTTAGAACAATTGGGTGTTACGTATCCAACCCTAAAAAAAGACAAAAAATAATTAGTTACTAATTCAAGCATACAAAAATCCTCGTGCATTCTATAAAGTAAGCATGAGGATTTTTATCTACTAAAAATCTTAATTCTTTTCTTTAATCAAATAGATATACACCGGATAATGATCACTATATCCGCCGGTATAACCACCGTTAGAAAAACTTCTATAAGGATACCCTTTATAACGTCCATTTTTATTGGTTAAAAAGCGTTTGTTAAAAATCATCGCTTTAAACATTTTATAAGAAGAATAGTCTTTATCTCCTGTATCTAAGGCTTGAGAAGTAAAAAATATTTGATCAAATAAATTAATATTATCTCTGTAACCTGTTGTATTAAGGCCATGTTTATGCATTTCTTCAAACGGATTGTACAAATCACCTTCTTTTACCTCTTTCTTTTTCCCTTTTGTTTTTAACACATTTTTAAAACTAGAATCGGTTGGGTTGTCATTAAAGTCTCCCATGCTAAAGATTTTTGAATTCGGTGCTGTTTCTCTAATTTTTTGAATAATTTTTGTATTCTGATACGCCGCTTTTTCACGTAGCTGTCTACTTCCGGCTTCGCCACCACTTCTAGAAGGCCAGTGATTTACAATTACATGAATTAATTCATCATCTAAATACCCAGAAACTAATAATTGATCTCTTGTGTACACCTTAAAGTTATCTCTAAAAATAGTGGGTGTAAACGATTGGTGATGTATCGGTTTAAAATATCTTTTTTGATATAATAAGGCTACATCAATTCCTCTTTTGTCTGGTGATTCGTAATGAATAATATCATAATTTATTTTTATTAGATATTTCGATTTCACCAAATCTTCTAAAACCGCTCTATTTTCAATTTCTGAAATTCCAATGATCGCAGGACCCGTTTTTGCAGTATCAAATCCAATTTGAGAAATGACAAATCCTAACTTGTCTATTTTATCCCAATACACTTTAGATTTATTTTCTTTCAACTCCATCATCGGACTTGCTTCGTCGTTCTTATTTGGGTTATTAATTGTATCGAATAGATTTTCGACATTATAAAAAGCAAGTGTTCTAATGGTATATTGATTTGTTTTTGATTGTGCATTTATGAGTATAGTGAAACACATAAAGCCTCCTAAGAGAAGTAGTTTTTTCATTTTGCAAGTTTTATTACAAAGATAAACAATTTTAAAATCTGCCTATTTTACTGGAAATATAGTAGTTAAAATATTTTATATACCTTTAAGTAAAAAATTGAACACTATGAAAAAGATCATCTTAACGATGTTCTTGGCGGTTATTCTCTGCCCGAGAATTTCTGCTCAGAACATTGTAAAAGGTATTGTCGTTGATAGCAATTCCGAAAAACCCATTAAGGGAGTTTCTATTGCTGTAGAATCAAACACTACCAAAACTAACGTAAACGGAACGTTTATTTTAGAAAACCTGCCCAACGGAAAATTTATTGTAAGCATTAAATTTAAAGGCTATGAAACGCAAAATTTTCCAATTCAATTATCCGGAAAAACAATCGATTTAGGAACTATTTTCTTTTACGAAGATATTTCTGTAAATCAAGATTTAAGTACCATTACCATTACAGATGATGAGTTAAATGACGATAACGGTACTGCCTTTAATATTTCTGGATTATTACAATCTTCAAAAGATATTTATTTAAGATCTGCAGCATTTGAATTTAGTTCATCTTTTTTTAGAGTTAGAGGGTTGGATTCTGACAATGCTCCATTGTTAATAAATGGAATTGAAATGAATAAAATTTACACCGGAAGACCACAATGGAGTAATTGGGGTGGGTTAAATGATGTACTCAGGGAACAAGAATTTAGTTATGGTTTAGCTCCATCAAACTTTACTTTTGGAGGAGTTTTGGGATCTACAAACATTAATGTTAGAGCTTCTGAAGCTAAACCCGGAGGAAGAATTTCGTATTCTTCTGCCAATAGAACTTACGAGCACAGAGTTATGGCAACGTATTCTTCTGGTTTATTGAGAAATAATTGGGCCTTTACAATTTCTGCTAGTAGAAGAGCAGGAAAAGAAGGTTTTAACGAAGGATCTTTTTATGACGCAAATTCAATTTTTGTTTCAATTGAGAAAAAAATAAATGACTCTCACAGCATAAATTTCACTTCTTTTTATACTCCAAATCAAAGAGGAAAATCGTCTCCAAATACCCAAGAAGTATTCGATTTAAAAGGGATTAAATACAATTCGTATTGGGGAATGCAAAACGGAGGCATGAGAAATTCTCGAGAAAAAAGAATTGTAGAACCGGTAGTAATGTTAAATCATTATTGGACACTTAATGATTACACCACTTTAAACACCAATGTTGCGTATCAGTTTGGAGAAGTTGCAAATAGCAGGATAAATTATAACGGAAGTAAAATTGATGGCTCCATAAATGGCATTCCAACAATTGTGAGTTTAGGTGGTTCTAATCCAGATCCAACCTATTATCAAAAACTACCAAGTTATGGCTTAAGACAAGGGTATAGCAATGTGTATGAAATGGAAAAAAACTTTTTAAATAATGGTCAATTAGATTGGACACGTTTATATCAAGGAAATTTAAACCCGTTTAACGAAGGATATGCTACCTATGTTTTATATGACGATAGAAATGATGACAAACAGTTTTCTGTAAACTCAATTTTCGAAACTGAGATTAACGAAAATAGTACGATCAACGCTTCTGTACAATACAGATATTTTAGTTCAGACAACTTTGCTAAAGTGACAGATTTATTAGGAGGAACAAAATATTTAGATGTAGATTCTTTTGCAGATACAAACAGTTTAAAACAAAACGATGTAAACAACCCGAATAGAGAAGTTACAGTTGGTGATGCATTCAAATACAATTTTAATTTAACTACTAATATCTTAAACGGATTTGTCCAAGCACAGTTTAAATACAATAAAATAGATTTTTATGCAGCTGCAAGTGTTTCAAACACAATACATCAAAGAGAGGGATATTATCAAAACGGAAAATTTGCGGCTAATAATGCTTCTTTAGGAAAATCTAAAGCATCAACTTTTACAAATTATGGCTTTAAAAATGGAGCAACTTACAAATTTACTGGTCGTCATTTAGTAGATATAAACGCTGGATATTTAACTAAAGCGCCAACGCTACGTAATACCTTTTCTAACTCTAGAGTTAATAATGATGTTGTTAAAAATCTTCCAAGCGAAAAAATATTTTCTGCTGATGCTAGTTACATTTTTAGAAGTCCAATGTTACAAGCAAAAATTACAGGTTATTACGCAAAAATTAAGGATGCAACAGAGGTCTCATTTTACTATGCAGACGGAATTGGAGGAAGCGGATCAGATTACACAGCTTTTGTACAAGAAGTTTTAACGGGAATCGATAAAAAACATTTTGGAGCAGAATTAGGAATAGAAGCACAAGTTACTGCAACAATTAAATTAAAAGGAGCTGCAAATGTTGGTCAATATACCTATGATAACAATCCAACATTAACCTTAAAATCTGAAGTTGAAGGATTTCAATTTGAATCAAGACCCTCAAACTTAAAAAACTACAAATTAGCTGCAGGACCACAACAAGCATATTCTGTTGGATTTGAATATAGAGATCCTGATTATTGGTGGATTGGAGCTACCATGAATTTCTTTGCAAATGCGTATGTAGATGTTACACCGTTAACAAGAACAAGCAATTTTGCTGATAATGGCGGAATTCCTTTTAGCGATTATGATCCTGAATTAGCAAAAAAATTATTACGCCAAGAAAATTTTGGCGGCTATAATGTTATCAATTTAATTGGCGGAAAATCTTGGAAAATTAAAGACTATTACGTGAGTATTTTTGCGAGTGTAAGCAACCTACAAAACACTAAATATAAAACCGGTGGTTTTGAACAAGGTAGAAACGCAAATTTTAGAGAATTACGAGATGACAAAGCTTTATCTACTCCTGTATTTGGAGCAAAATATTGGTACGGTAGAGGAGCAACTTACTTTTTGAATGTCAACTTTAGATTTTAATTATCATGAAATATTTACTAAAAAATACAACTATGAAAACAACTAAAACATATAACATCGTTACAATTTGTCTCTTGGTATTTATGCTGAACTCTTGT
>JBLHOD010000025.1:0-10806 GCA_047622545.1 Polaribacter sp.
CACGATCAGTTACAGAACCTGTAAATTCTAACAATCTATCTGCCAACGTACTTTTACCGTGATCAATATGTGCGATAATGCAAAAGTTTCTAATATTCTTCATTCGTTAAATCTTGTTTCTAAATATGATTTGCAATATAGGTTTTTTAATAATTGAAAAGTCACAAAGTTGGAAAGTTACAGAGTTGCAAAGCAAAAAGCAACTGCGTTGCTAGTCTTGCCATTCTGCAACAAACAAATTAGTGTCATGACCTCCACCGTTGTTACGGTTCGATGAGAAAATCAATTTAGATCCGTCTGGAGAAAAGATTGGAAATGCATCAAAAACGCCATCATACGTTATTTGCTCTAAACCTGTTCCATCAATATTTATCATAAATAAGTTAAATCCGTCATGCTTTTTTTTATGATGATTTGTTGAAAAAATAATTTTTTCTCCATTTGGATGAAAGAAAGGAGCCCAGTTTGCAGTTCCTAAATCTGTTATTTTCTTTAAATCACTACCATCAGCATTACAAATATATAATTCCATGTCTGTTGGCATTACTAAACCTTGAGCTAATAAATCTTTATATTCTTTAATGTCTTCAGTTGTTTTAGGGCGAGAAGAACGAAAAATTAATTTTGTGCCATCTGGAGAGAAAAACGCTCCACCATCATAACCCAATTCATTCGTTACTTGTTTTACATCAGAACCATCAATATTCATTGTATATAAATCTAAGTCACCATTTCTTGTAGATGTAAAAACAATTTTATCTCCTTTTGGAGAAACAGTTGGTTCAGCATCATATCCTTTTTCATCTGTTAACTGTTTTAATTGATTCCCTTTTGTGTCTGCAATAAAAATATCGAAAGTTTCATATACTGGCCAAATGTATTTACCTCCATGATCTTCTTTTTTTGGTACTGGCGGACAAGCTTTATCTCCTATATGAGTAGATGAATAAACGATAGTAGAATCTCCTGGTAAAAAATAACTACAGGTTGTACGTCCATTTCCTGTGCTAATCAATTGTGGTTTGCTTCCATCAGAAAGATCATCAGTAATATTCATCATAAATATTTGATCACATTCTAAACCCCATTCTTTATTATTCGCTTGAAAAACAATTTTCTTTCCGTCAAAACTCCAATAAGCTTCAGCATTATCTCCACCAAAAGTTAATTGTTTAATGTTTTTTAAATGATTTTCTTTTGGATAATGCATCACATTTGTAATTACTGTCGCACCAGATTTTTCGTTATATCCGTCTTTCGTTTTTGTCCTCTTTCCGTCTTTACATGATATAACCAAAAGTGTTGCTAACACTAAAAAAATCATTCTCCTTTTCATTATGTATTATTTTAGTTTTCTAACTAATAATTATTAGTTATTTTTGGCAAAAATAATACATATACCATGAAAAACTTAATAATTTTAATTTTTTTATCCCTACTGATTTCTTGTAATAAAGAATACAAACCTGAAAATAAAATTAAAGAAGATGTTGCTTTTTTAGCTGATGATAAATTAGAGGGAAGACAAACAGGAACTCCGGGAGAAATCAAGGCTTCTGAGTACATTAAGGAGCGGTTTGAAAAATTAGGTTTAACACCAAAAGGAACAAATGGTTTTTATCAGCCATTTTCTTTTAAACCAAAAACACATCCGCACGAAGAAATTAAATTTACAGAAAATACTGACGGAACAATTTCGGGAAGAAATGTAGTTGGATTTATAGACAACAAAGCGAAAAACACGGTGATTATTGGAGCACATTTTGATCATTTAGGGTACGGCGGCGATGGTTCTTTATATAGAGATTCTATAAAAGCAATTCATAATGGAGCAGATGACAACGCAAGTGGAGTTTCAATACTTTTAAACTTAGCTAGTAAATTAAAAAACAAGAACACAAATAATAATTATCTCTTCATCGCTTTTTCTGGTGAAGAAATGGGTTTATTAGGTTCTAATTATTTTGTAAAAAACTCAACTATTGATAACAAATCAGTCTCATATATGATTAATATGGATATGGTTGGTAGATTAAAAGATAGCGCTTTGGCAATTTACGGAACAGGAACTTCGCCTGTTTTTAAACAAGTATTAGAATCTCAAAACAACAATTTTAAATTGATTCAAAAAGAATCTGGTGTTGGTCCAAGTGATCATACAAGTTTTTATTTAGCTGACATACCTGTGTTGCATTTTTTTACTGGTCAACATGGAGATTATCACAAACCAAGTGATGATATGGAAACATTAAACTATGAAGGAATGGCAAGCATTTCTAACTATATTTTTACTATTATTTCTGACTTAAATGACAACGGAAAGTTAGCATTTAGAAAAACAAAAAACGAAAGTGAAGAAGCGCCTCGCTATAAAGTAAGTATGGGTGTTGTTCCAGATTATATGTTTGATGGAAAAGGAATGAAAATCGACGGTGTAAGCGAAGACAGACCTGCAATAAAAGCTGGAGTTAAAAAAGGCGATATTCTTGTTCAGTTTGATGGCGAAAAAATTACAGACATGATGGGCTATATGAAAGCACTTGCTAAAACGAAAGAAGGCGATAAAAAGCAAATAGTAGTAGATAGAAATGGTAAAGAAGTAAAACTAACTATTCAGTTTTAAAGGCTGTCATTTCGAGTGAATTTCACGACTAAAAAGAGTGAAATTTGTATCGAGAAGTCTTTTTAAAAAGTTCTGTTTATCATCAAATAAAAAGACGTAATTTTGCAACCTAAATTAAAATTTTGGTTAAAATAGGAGACATAGAATTACCAGATTTCCCGTTGTTGTTAGCACCAATGGAAGATGTTAGTGATCCACCATTTAGAGCTTTGTGTAAAGAACTAGGCGCAGATGTTGTATATACAGAATTTATTTCTTCTGAAGGACTGATTCGTGATGCTGCAAAAAGCGTGATGAAATTAGACATCTACGAAAAAGAACGTCCGGTTGGAATTCAGATTTTTGGAGCTAATTTAGAATCGATGTTAAAAACTGTAGAAATTGTTGAAAAATCGAATCCAGATATAATTGATATCAACTTTGGTTGTCCTGTAAAAAAAGTAGTTTCTAAAGGAGCTGGAGCAGGAATTTTAAAAGACATCGACTTAATGGTTTCTTTAACCGAAGCCATGGTAAAACACACCAATTTACCAATTACCGTAAAAACACGTTTGGGTTGGGATGAAGATTCTATAAAAATTGTAGAAGTTGCAGAACGATTACAAGATGTTGGTTGTAAAGCAATTTCTATTCATGGTAGAACGCGTGCACAAATGTATAAAGGAAGTGCAAATTGGAAACCGATTGCAGACGTTAAAAACAACCAGAGAATGCACATTCCTGTTTTTGGAAATGGCGATATTACATCACCAGAAAAAGCAATGGAAATGCGTGATGTTTATGGTTTAGATGGCGCAATGATTGGTAGAGCTTCTATTGGTTCTCCTTGGTTTTTCAATCAAGTAAAACACTTTTTTGAAACTGGCGAACATTTACCGTCACCAACAATTGCAGAACGTGTAGAAATTGCTCGTAGACATTTAAAAATGGCTATTGATTGGAAAGGTGAAACGTTGGGAGTTTTAGAAACTAGAAGACATTATACCAACTACTTTAAAGGAATTCCACATTTTAAAGAATACAGAATGAAAATGGTAACTTCTGATGATGCGAATGATGTGTTTGCTGCTTTTGACGAAGTGTATGAAAAATTTGGAAATACTGTAATTCCAGAATTTAGTTAAGCTACTTTTCAATAAAGTTAGCAGAAATTCTGCTACTTGCAATTTTTGAAGCAATAAATCCTAAAACACTAATTGTAATTGCTACAATTACTAGATTCATAAATCTAAATTCTACCGGATACGGAATGGATTGCGTTATCATAAAAAAAGCAAATTGCTTTTGTAAAAGAATTAGCGTTGTGCCAATTAGCAAACCAATGAATAATCCAAAAAGTGTTAATAAAAACCCTTGTAACACAAATATTTTTTTAATCTCTTTTATCGTAACACCCAAATTAAAAAGTGTTTTTAAATTTTTCTTTTTGTCGATAATCATCATAATGATAGCGCCAATTACATTAAACAATGCAATAATAATAATGAGTGTAAATATTAAATAAGAGATCAATCGTTCTGTATTTAAAACTTTATACGTTATCGCATTAAATTGCGTTTTTGTTTCCACTTTAAAACCATTCCCTACTGCTTTCTGAAAGTCGGCTGCAAAATCATCATGATCTACATTTTCGTTTAATCGCAACTCAATTGAAGTAACTTGATTCTCTTGATAACTCAATAATTGTTGCGCCAATCTTAAATTTACAAACACATATTTATTGGCAAATTCTTCCATACCTGTATACACTCCAGAAATTTGAACATCGGCAGAATTAAACGCAGAAGATGCGCTTAAAATTAATCCTTCGCCAGCCTTCGGAACTTTAATTTGTAACGGTTCGCCAAAGTTTAAAATGCTTAACGATAATTTATCAGAAATTCCAAAACCAATTACCGCAGTATTGATAAAATCAGCATCTAACCATTGACCAACATTTAAGGTAGAATCTATTCTTGTAATCGACATATAATTATCGCTCACACCTTTTACATACGCAATTTGATCCCGTTGTTTATATTGCAAAAAAGCACGTTCTTCTACTACGGAAGCAAATGCCTTAATTTCTGAATTAGATGTTAAAAGTGATGTGATAGAATCTGAAACGAGAAACGATTTTCCCTTTGTAGCTGTAATTTTTATATCTGGATCAGAATAATCCAACATATTATTGGTAAATGATTTAAAACCAGAAAACCCAGAAAGAATTATAAACAACGCCAACGAACCGACAATTACTCCAAAAGAAGCAATAATGGTAATGATATTAATGGTATTGTTTCCGCTTTTAGCGAATAAATATCTCTTGGCTATGTAAAAAGGAAAATTCACAATTTTTGTATCAAATCTATACAAACTAACTGTAAAAAAAGTTGTGAAGCAAACAAATTAACGTTTTTGACGTCTTGGTAATATTTCTGGATTTTTAATTGGATTTTCATCTTCTCCTTTTAAAGATTTATCAATTTCTTCAATATAATCTAAAGAATCGTCTCCAAAGAATGATAATTCTGGCATTCTACGCAACTGGTTTTTGGTGCGTTTTGCCATTTCATGTCGAATTAAAAAAGTATTAGACTGAATTCCTTTTACCAATTCGTCTCTTTTTTCTGATGGAAAAATACTCAAATACACTTTTGCAATACTCAAATCAGTAGTAACAGTAACTTTAGAAACCGAAATAATAGTTCCCTTCATTCCGTCTTGTGCAGCTTTCTGAAGCACATCAACCAAGTCTTTTTGAATTACTCCAGCAATTTTTTTCTGTCTATTTGTTTGTTCCATGCTGCAAATTTACGCATAATTCCCAAAAGAATGTTTATTTTTGATGTATAGAAAACATATCTGATGGACAAAATTGAACATATTGGAATTGCCGTAAAAAGTTTAGAAAAATCGAACCCTTTATTTGCCGCACTTTTAGGAAAAGCACATTATAAGGTTGAAGAAGTAAAAAGCGAAGGTGTAAAAACTTCTTTTTTTGATGTTGGCCCTAATAAAATTGAATTGTTAGAGGCTACAAATCCAGAAAGTCCAGTTGCAAAATTTATTGCTAAAAAGGGAGAAGGAGTGCATCATATTGCATTTGCAGTTACCGATATTAAAGCAGAAATTACACGCTTAAAAGCGGAAGGGTTTACCGTATTAAACGAAGAACCAAAATTAGGTGCAGATAATAAATTAGTTGCTTTTTTACATCCAAAAACGACCAACGGTGTTTTAATAGAATTGTGTCAAGAACGTAAATAATTTTAACAAAAATACTGCAAAACATTGACTGAAGACTGCTTATTAATTTTTGTATCTTGCGAGCTAGAATCCAACAACATCTATGTCTAAATCTTTTGATAAATATCAAAAAAGAAGATTACGTTCTTCTTACTTCTCTGTAACTGTAAGTATTTCTTTGGTATTATTTATGGTTGGTGTTTTAGGATTAATTTTATTAAAATCTACAAGTGTTGCCAATCATGTTAAAGAGAAAACGGCAATGACCTTATTTTTAAAAGACAATATTTCCAAAAAAAACATCGAAGATTTAAGAGCCTCTTTATTAAAAGAAAAGTTTACAAAACAAATAGTTTACATTTCTAAAGCCGAAGCTGCTAAATTTCATAGTAAAGATTTAGGAGAAGATTTTGTGCAGTTTCTGGGTACAAATCCGCTTAAAAACGGAATTGATATTTACCTAAAAGCAGAATTTGTAACACCAGAAAGAATGGCAGAAATCGAAAAACGTTTTCAAAAAAATGCTTTTGTTTTAGAAGTTTCTTATGACAAACCATTAATTCAGTTTTTAACAAAAAACATTCAGAAAATGAGTTTTTGGCTGTTAGTTGTAAGTGCCTTTTTTGCGTTAATTTCAGTATTGTTAATCAATAGTGCTTTACGCTTATCCGTATATTCTAAACGATTTAATATCAAAACCATGCAAATGGTTGGCGCAACAAAAAGCTTTATTAGAAAACCCTTTCTTTTACAAGGAATAAAATTAGGAATGATTGGTTCTATTATTTCATTAATTGGCTTAGGAGCCGTTATTTATTATACAAACAAATACATACCAGCATTGCAATTGTTAAACGATTATGTATTGCTAAGTTTTTTGTTTGGTGGTGTTTTAGTTGTGGCATTTTTAATTACTTGGCTAAGTACATATTTTGCAACACAACGTTTCTTAAATTTAAAAACAGACGAATTATATTATTAATATGAGCAAGAAAGATAGTAATCCAAAACCTGAATTTCTCTTCGGAAAAAGAAATTATATCATTATGCTAATTGGTGCTGCGTTTATTGCCTTAGGATTTATCTTAATGGCTGGCGGCGGAAGTGATGACCCAAATGTGTTTAACGAAGAAATTTATAACTGGAGACGAATTCGTTTAGCGCCAACCTTAGTAATTATAGGATTAGGAATAGAAATTTATGCAATTCTAGCAAAACCTAAAAAGTAAAATGGATTTTATAGAAGCAATTGTTCTTGGAATTATTCAAGGATTAACTGAGTTTTTACCTGTTTCTTCTAGCGGACATTTAGAATTAGCAAAAGCTATTTTAGGCGATACTTCTGTACCTCAAGAAAGTTTAACATTTACGGTGGTGTTGCATTTTGCAACTGCATTAAGTACAGTTGTAGTTTTTAGAAAAGAAGTCGCAGAAATCTTTAAAGGATTATTTCAATTTAAATGGAATGAAGAATCAAAATTTTCTTTAAAAATTATTGTTTCAATGATTCCCGCTGTAATTGTTGGATTGCTTTTTGAAAAAGAATTAGAAGCCTTTTTTGGTGGAAAAATATTATTAGTTGGTTCTATGTTGCTCGTAACAGCTGTGCTATTATTATTGGCGGATAGAGCAAAACAAACAGACAAAAAAGTATCGTATTTAAATGCTATACTAATTGGAGTTTCTCAAGCAATTGCAATGTTACCAGGAATTTCTAGATCTGGCGCAACAATTTCTACCTCTGTGTTATTAGGAGTTGACAGAAGCAAAGCAGCACGCTTTTCTTTTTTAATGGTTGTTCCTTTAATTTTCGGAAAAATTGCAAAAGACTTAATGAGCGGTGAAATCAATTTTGATAGCTCAGAAATTTTACCATTATCTGCAGGGTTTTTAGCCGCATTTATTGCTGGTTTACTGGCCTGTACTTGGATGATTTCTTTAGTTAAAAAAAGCAAATTATCTTACTTCGCAATCTATTGTGCTGTTGTTGGTGTTATTGCTATTGGTTATTCTTTAATGAATTAAATACTGAAAAACACAGCATACATGACAGGAGAAGATTACAAAAACGGACAAGTCTTATTGATTGATAAACCGCTAGAATGGACTTCTTTTCAGGCTGTAAATAAAATTCGTTGGCACATCAGACAACGTTTTGATATCAAAAAGATAAAAGTTGGTCATGCCGGAACGTTAGATCCGTTAGCAACTGGTTTACTAATTATTTGCACAGGAAAACAAACCAAAAGCATCAGCGAATATCAAGGACAAATTAAAGAATATACCGGAACATTTACGATTGGAGCAACAACGCCGAGTTACGATCTAGAATCCGAAGTAAACGAAACATTTCCGACAGATCATATTACAAATGAATTGATTCATAATGCAACCAAACAATTTATTGGAAGCATTCAACAACGGCCACCCATTTTTTCTGCAATCAAAAAAGACGGAAAACGTTTGTATGAATTTGCCAGAAAAGGGGAGACTGTTAATATTCCGACAAGAGAAATCACCATCACTGAGTTTGAAATCACGAATATTGAGTTGCCTAAAATAAATTTCAGAGTGGTGTGTAGCAAAGGAACATATATCCGTTCTTTAGCTTTTGATTTTGGAAAAGCTTTAAATTCTGGCGCGCATTTATCAGAGTTAAGAAGAACAAAAATTGGTAATTTTTCTGTAGAAAAAGCAGATTCAATTGATGCTTTTATCGAGAATTTAGAAGTGGAATAGTTTTTGTTTCTTTAATTTTAGCAAAAATAAAACATGAAAAAAACAGTACTTTCTCTATTCTTAATCACAACATTTTTAGCAGCTTCTCAAACCAAAGACAAAGGCTCTTTTTTTAATGCAAACTTACATTTAACTTTTGCGTTAAATGAAAACTATGTATTATTTGAACCAGACGATGGTGAATATCTATTAGATTTTTCTGCCATATTTATTAGAACTGGTTTTGGATACCGATTTAACAAACGAATAGAATCTAGTATTAATTTTGGGCTAGATTTTCATACCCGTTTTAACATACAAGCAATTCCTTCTTACCTGAATTTACAATACAATTTAATTGCGAACGAAGATTTTAAGTTTTTTATAAATGGTAGTTATGGAAACTTATGGAAACCTTCCTCTAATTTTGAAAAAGGAAAATACCACGGATTTGGAATTGGCTTTCAAGGAAATGATAGTTATTCTAGAACCAATTTTGTGTTTCGATTAGATTTTCATCGCAAACGAATTGCCAATTTTAAAAATGGTAATTTAGATAGTGTTTCTTTAGGATTTGGAATTAGTTTATTTTAAAAAACGTCCATACCAACTTTCAGAAATTGGCACTTCCCAATAATTTTCAAACTCTTCTTTGGTGGTTACCAAATTATCAAATACAATTGTTTTACCTGTAACAGCTCTATTTTTTATTAGTTTTTTAAAGTCTTTCAGATCCTTATATTGCACATACTCTCCTTGCTTAAAACACACATTCATTCTATCTAGCAATTCAACTTCGTATTCTTGTTGTAATTTTAAAATAAAGGCTACAGAAGCATCAATATCTGTATTTGTTAAAGGAGCAGTAGCATCCGCAAACAATACAATAAAACGACTGTATAGCAATTTGTAAGAAACTTGAAACGATTCTTTACCAACGTTCCAGCTTTCTAAAAAAGTGGTAATTTTCTGATTTAAGTCATCAATTTCTGTATCGTAAAATTTTCTGTTTGATGGATAAATCCAAACTTTTGCAGTTTCTGGAAGCGATGTATATTCTACTAGCATTTTTTAGTTTTGATACTGCAAATATAGAACAAAAGAAAAGTCCTTTCACAAATTGCAAAAGGACTTTACTATAAATATTTATTTTTTATTCCTATAAAAAGGCAACTACATCTTCTTGAATATTTTCGCCTTTATTTTTGTTGTACCAAACTTGCAATTCCTTTTTAAAATCGGCATCTAAACCACCATGTTTTTCTTTATAATCGTTTACCATTTTAGTAGCAATAGATGGTCTTGGACCCCAAGAAGAAATGACTTCATTGTTTTGATCAAGAACAACTAACTTCGGAATAGATTTGCTTCCGTTGGTTAAAAATTGATTCATCAACGCTTCATTTTCATCACGCAAAACAACTTTTAAAGCTACGTTGGTGTTTTCTAAACTCATTTTATGTATTACTGGAGCAATTTGAGCTGCATCTCCGCACCAACTTTCAGTAATAAACAACCAAGTTTGTGTTGCTTTTGTATTTTTTAAAGTTTCAATTGTTGAATCCGTCAGTATTGTTTTTTTATCTAAACGATTCATTCTTGCATCATTTAATGTGCTGTAGTTTAATAATTCTACAGATTGGTTTGGTCCAGTAGATTTTCCTGCTAACAACAAATCACTTACCATTTTTCTATACCCTTTATACGACACACTTTTTGCCAAGCTGTCATTTATAATTGTGTTCATGTTTCTTAAATTTAACATTTTAGACGCTATAAAACCGAAAGCTTACAGCTAGTTTTAAGTCACAAAGGTAAACGCAAATTAGAATTTAAAACATGATAATTATCAAGAAACTATTGTAGATTTTTAAGCATTTCTATGGTCACCAATTCAAGATCAAATTGATGTTTCCAGTTCCAATCTTGTCTTGCTTCGGCATCGTCAATTACTTGCGGCCAACTATCTGCAATTTGTTGTCTGAAATCAGTTTTATACGTAATTTTAAATGTTGGAATGTGCTTTTTAATTTCTGTAGCCATTTCATCTGGAGTAAAACTTATTGCTGCTAAATTATAGGCAGTTCTGGTTTTAATATTAGCAGCATCAGTTTGCATAATTTTAATGGTTGCATCAATTGCATCTTGCATATACATCATCGGCAAACGTGTATCTTTTGATAAAAAACATTCATACGATTTATTTTCTATCGCTTTAAAATAAATATCTACTGCAA
>JBLHOD010000026.1:0-10790 GCA_047622545.1 Polaribacter sp.
ATTTCGCCATTATCTAGCACAATAATTTTATCTGCATTTTTAGCCGATGAAACTCTATGACTAATAATAAAAGTTGTTTTTGCTTTGGAAACTTTCTCTAGATTAGAAAGTATTTTTTCTTCAGTTTCTGTATCAACAGCAGATAAGCAATCGTCAAAAATTAATATTTTAGGGGTTTTAATTACAGCTCTTGCAATACTTAAACGTTGTTTTTGTCCACCAGAAAGCGTTACGCCTCGTTCTCCTAATATAGTGTTGTATTTTTCTTTAAAATCTATAATACTATCGTGAATAACAGCATTTTTTGCTGCTAATATAATTTCCTCTTTTGTAGCATCTTCTTTACCAAACTTGATGTTGTTTTCAATAGTGTCAGAAAACAAAAAAGGATCTTGAGGGACAAAACCAATTTGATTTCTTAAATCTGTTAAGTTTAGTTCTTTAATTGGTGTATCATCAATAAAAATGGTTCCTTCTGAAGCGTCATACAATCTAGAAATTAAATTAACAATTGATGATTTTCCTGATCCTGTTTTTCCTAAAACAGCAATTGTTTCCCCTTTTTTTACTGTAAAACTGATGTTTTTTAAAGCCGTAATATTGGTGTCATCGTAAATTAAACTAACATTTTTGAACTCTACAGAACCAATTACTTCTGTATGGTCTTTAGCCGTATTTTTTATTTCTGGAACTTGCTTTAAGAACTCATTAATTCTTTGCTGAGAAGCTTCTGCTTGTTGCACCATAGAAGTTACCCAACCAACAACTGCAACCGGCCAAGTTAAAATGTTTACATATAAAATAAACTCAGCGATTACTCCAATCGGAATTTCTCCAGCAATGTATTGCTTCCCTCCAACATAAATCACCAATAAATTACTGACACCAATTAATAACACCATTAACGGAAAAAAGACAGCTTGTACTTTATACAAATCAATATTCTTTTCTTTGCTGTCATTCGCTAGCGTATCAAAATTTTTGATGATAGATTTCTCAATTCCGTAAGATTTTACAACATTAATTCCTGAGAAAAACTCTTGATTAAACGTTGTTAGTTTTGATAAATATAGTTGAACTACCGTACTTTTTTCGTTGATAATTTTACTCAATATAAAAATTGAAATAGATAAAATTGGAAAGGGAATTAATGTGTACATGGTAAGTTTAGGGTCAATACTAAACATTTGATAAAAACCAACAGCAAACAAAACAATCATGTTCATACTATACATAACTGCTGGCCCAAAGTACATTCTAACTTTAGAAACGTCTTCGCTAATTCTGTTCATTAAATCTCCAGTTCTATTCTTTTTATAGAAGTTGATTGATAATCGCTGGTATTGTTGGTAGATTTCGTTTTTTAAATCGAACTCAATTAAACGAGAAGTAACAATAATAGTTTGACGCATTAAAAAGGTAAAAAAACCGGCAACCAACGTAACACCAATAATTAATAAAACATTAATTAAAAGTTGTTGTTTAACATCTTCCGTATTAGAAATGACACCACTTCTATATTCGTCAACAATATTAAAAGAATCACCAATTATTCTTGGAATTCTTAATGATAGAATTTTTGATAAAACGGTAATTGTAATTCCAATTAATAATCGGTATTTATATTTTAAAAAGTATTTATTTAAGTATTGTAATGCTTTCATTTACAAGCGATATTGCTAAATTTTTGAATTTCTTATTTTGTGTAATGATACTTTCTTCTTAATAATATCATAATTAAACACTGTTTTTTTTGATTTGATTTGCTAAAAACATATTTTTGCGCCATAAAATTTAAGGAATATTAAATTCAAATTGTAAACACTAAAAGATGACAACAAATATATTAGATGTTAAAGAATTAAAAAATGATCCAGTTTTTGGTCAAATTTCTTTTGATGGTCATGAGCAAATCGTTTTTTGCAACGACGAAGATACAGGATTAAAAGCAATTATTGGTATTCATAATACGGTTTTAGGTCCAGCTTTAGGAGGAACAAGAATGTGGTCATATAAAAGTGAATGGCATGCATTAAATGATGTTTTACGTTTGTCTAGAGGAATGACTTTTAAATCTGCTATTACAGGATTAAATCTTGGAGGTGGAAAAGCAGTTATTATTGGTGATGCGAAAACTCAGAAGAATGATGCTTTGATGCGTAGGTTTGGTGAGTTTGTACATTCATTAAGTGGAAAATACATTACAGCAGAAGATGTTGGTATGGAAACAAGAGATATGGATGTTGTTAGAGAAGTTACACCATATGTTAGTGGAATTTCTGAAAGCAAAGGAGGCGCAGGAAATCCATCTCCAATTACGGCATATGGAGTTTATATGGGAATGAAAGCAGCTGCTAAATATCAATTTGGAACAGATAATTTAGAAGGAAAGAAAATTTTAGTTCAAGGAGTTGGTCATGTTGGAGAAACATTGGTAAAACACATTACTGACGAAGGAGCAACAGTAATTATAAATGATATTAATGAGGTTCGTTTAGAAGAATTAAGCAAAAAATACGGAGCAAATGTTGTTTTAGGAAATGATATTTACGGTTTAGATGTAGATATTTACGCACCTTGTGCCTTAGGAGCAACGATCAATGATGCTACAATTGGTCAATTAAAAGCAAAAGTTATTGCTGGAGCTGCCAATAATCAATTAGCAGACGAAGTAAAACACGGAAGATTGTTGAAAGAAAAAGGAATTGCGTATGCTCCTGATTTTTTAATCAATGCAGGTGGAATTATCAACGTATATGCGGAGTTAGAAGGTTACGGTAAAGATGAAATTATTAGAAAAACAGAAAATATTTACAATACAACGTTAGATATTTTTAAACTTTCAGAAAAAGAAAACTGTACAACACACAGAGCAGCCTTAAATATTGCACAAAGCAGAATTGATGCTCGTAAAAATGAGAAAAACAAGTAGTAGATTTCAATAAAAAGTATATTTTTGCAGAGCGGTAGGAATTTCTACCGCTCTTTTTTAAATAAGTTCTTTAGAATGATTAATAGAAGACATATTAGAGTCAAAGTAATGCAATCGGTTTATGCAATGACAACGTCAAAAGCTGATGATTTAGTAAAAGAAGAAAAATTCTTGAAACACAGCATTCAGAAATTGTTAGACCTGTATGTTTTGCAATTGCAAATGTTGGTTGAGGTTCAGAAATTGGCTACTCAACAAATTAAGCTTTTTAAAAAGAAACATCTTGCAACTAAAGAAGATTTAAATCCAAATACAAAATTCATCAACAATAGAGTAATTGCTACAATTACAGGGAGTTCTTCTATTGCTACTCATATTGCTAATCAAAAGTTAGACAATTGGAAAAATGATGATGAGTATGTAAATATTATTTGGCAGAAATTACAAACAAGCGATTTGTATAGTACATATATGAGCTCTAAAGACGATTCTTTTAAAGCTGATAAAAACTTTGTACAAGATTTCTTTGCAGAAATTATTGCGCCAGATGATAAATTAGCAGAATATTATGAAGATCAAACAATTAGTTGGTTAGATGATATTCCTTTTGTAAACACTTGGATTGTTAGAACATTATCTAAAGTGAAAGAGAACAAATTAATCCTTTTAGGTAATTTGTATAAAGATGAAGATGATGAGCAATTTGTGTTAGACTTGTTTAGAAAAGTAATGTTAAACCACACTTCGTTTGAAGAAGACATTAGCGGTAAAACACCTAATTGGGAAGCAGATCGAATTGCAGACATTGATATGATTTTAATAAAAATGGCAATTTGTGAGTTTTTAAAGTTCCCGTCAATTCCAGTTCGAGTTACCATTAACGAATACATTGAAATATCAAAAGATTACTCAACTAATAAAAGCGGTTATTTTATAAACGGAGTATTAGATAAAATATCAAGAGAATACTCTGAAAATAAAATACTTCATAAAATAGGTAGAGGATTGTTATAATTTAGTATTTTTACATAAAATTTTATATCATGAGAAAAATAATAATTTTCAGTTTAGTTGTTTCATTAGGAATGTTTACAGCGTGTAAAGAAAATGTAGCTGCAAAAGTAGATAAGTCTAATTTAGCAGAGGCAGAAAAAAGAGATTTAGATATTAGCAAAGGAGCTCCAGTTATCAAGTTTGATAAGACTGAGTATGATTTTGGAACTGTTATTGACGGTGAAATTATTGAAACAGTTTTTACCTTAACAAATACAGGAAAATCTCCTTTAGTAATAACAGATGCAAAAACAACTTGTGGTTGTACTGTGCCTTCTTGGCCAAAAGACAAGCCAATTGCACCAGGAGAATCTACAGAAATAAAAGTAAAATTTAATACTGCTGGTAAAGGTGGTGGAAGACAAGTTAAAGATGTAACGTTATTTACAAATACGGCTGTTGGAAGAGAGATACTAAAATTAAAAGGAATCGTAAATAAGAAATAATAAACGAATGATATTTTTACAAGTAAGTGCTGGAGGTTTTGGAAGTATGTTGCCGTTTTTGGCAATGATAGTGGTCATCTATTTTTTTATGATTAGACCACAAATGAAGAAACAAAAGAATGAAAAAAAGTTTCAAGCAGAAATAAAAACAGGTACAAGAGTTATTACAACTAGTGGAATTCATGGTAAGATTGTAGAAGTAAACGAAAATAACAATACAATTACAATTGAAACGGGTGCTGGGAAAATAAAATTTGAAAAGGTAGCTATTTCTATGGAGTTAACTAATAAATTAAATGCTCCAGTAAAAAAGTAAAATTCATAAGATTCAATACAAGAAGAGAGAGCAACTGCTCTCTCTTCTTGTTGAATAAATCTTTGCATCGTTGTATTTTTAAATTGCTTTATGTAGCTTGCAAGTAATAATCTAAACTCCATGCAAAAAGGAAAAAATCAACATAAAATTCCAAAATCTTTTTTTGTTGCATTATTTGTAGCTGTGTTCTTTTGGTTGCTCACAAAGCTGTCTAAAGAGTATCAAACAACTATTTCATTTCCTGTTGAGTATGTGAATATTCCACAAGATAAATTACTACAAAGTACACCATTAAAAAAAATAGATATTCATGGTAAAGCATCTGGATTTCAGATTTTTGGTATTCGTGTTTTAAATAAAAAAATCCAATTAGATGTAAATAAATTGCAGCGTAAAGCAAACTCGAAATTTTATATTCATTTACAAAAACAAAAAATTGATATTCAAAATCAAGTTTCAAGTAATTTTATAATTAACGGAATTAAACAGGACACCATTTATTTAGATTTAGGTCAGTTAACGTCTAAGAAGATACCCTTAAAAGGGAATTTTGATTTTTCATACAAATTAGGATATCACTTAACAAAACAAGTAGTTGTAAATCCAGATTCTATATTAGTTTCTGGGCCAAAGCAACAAATAGATACATTAAAAAACGTATACCTTCAAAAGCTTGTCTTAAATGATATTTCAAAATCAATTGAGCAAAAAATAAAAATTAATAAAGTTTCTGATGTTATAAAATTCAACACTAAAGAAGCAACAGTTTTCGCAGAAGTAGATCGCTTTACAGAAGGGAATCTAGAGTTGACCTTCGAAATAATTAATTTGCCAGATAGTGTTTCTGTTACGACTTTTCCGAAAAGTGTAAAAGTTTTTTATCAAGTAGGATTATCCAATTTTAATAAGGTAAATGTAAATTCATTTAAAATTGTGTGCGATTATAATAACTCTTTAAGCAATAATTTGAATTACCTAATTCCTAGAGTTGTTGTAAAACCAGAGTTTGTTACTTCGGTTAAAATCAATCCAAATAAAATAGAATATTTAATTCAGAAATAAAATGGTAGTTGGATTAACAGGTGGAATTGGAAGCGGAAAGTCTACAGTTGCAAAAGAACTTGAACAGATTGGTGATATTGCTGTCTATTTTGCTGATGATCAAGCCAAGAATTTAATGTCAACTTCTCCGATAATCAAAGAACAGATTTGTAAAGAATTTGGAAATGAAGCTTATCAGAATAATCAATTAAATAAAGCTTTTATTGCTGAAATTGTTTTTTCTGACACCAAAAAACTAGCTACTTTAAACTCCATTGTTCATCCTGAAGTGTATACACATTTTAAAAATTTTGTCGATTCAAATTCAGACAAAGAATATGTGCTTTATGAAAATGCTATTTTGTTTGAAAATAATAGCGATCTATTATGTGATAAAATAATTACGGTTATTGCTGATGAAAGCGTAAGAATACAAAGAGTTGTGGATAGAGATAACGCTTCAGAAGCAGAAGTTAAGAATAGAATAAGCAATCAATGGAAAGATTCAAAAAAAGCATTGTTATCAAATTATATTATTACAAATAATACTTCAGATGAATTGTTGCCTCAGATTTTAAGAATTCATAATAATTTAACAGAATAAGTAACTTCAATTTTTATATATTTAATATTTTTGTTAAAATATCCTTAAAAATACACTATTTTTGTTAATATGCGTTAAAAACGTTAATTAACATAAAAGAAACGTATACTTTTGATGAATGGGTAAAAAAATGTTTGTCCTTATTGTAGCTTTAATGAGCTTTTCTTTAATCGGAATTGTAACGGTTCAGGTATTTTGGATTAGCAATGCCGTTGAAACAAAAAAGAAACAATTCTTAAACGATGTTAAAATATCTTTAACAAGAGTTTCTGAAGAAGTTGCAGATAAAGAATATACTGAGTTTCAAAGAAAAATAAAACCTCTTTTAGATAAAACCCAGAATGTTACCAGTAACGAACTTCGTAATTTTATTTTAGAGCAAATAGATACAACGGGAAAACAAATAACAGCGTATAGCTTAACCGTTTTAGAACAAAACTTTAAAGTTCCAGTAGATTTTTTAGAAAACGACAGTTTGGTTGTTAAAAGAATTACCGGTAGAGAGGATATTTTTAATTCAAATACATTTTCTACAAATAGTGATTTTTCAAACAGCAATAATTCCAAAAGTTTTACTACCATAAAAAGATTTCCAAATGTAGAAGAAGTATATTTTAAAGATGCTTTTAAAGCTTTTAAATCTTCATTTCCTATTCATCAAAGAATAGGTAATAGAGAGTTGAATGAAACATTAAAAAGTGAATTTAAAAAAAAAGGAATTCTTATCGATTTTAAATATGGTGTTTATAGTTCTGATGGATATTTAACAAACTTAAAATCTGGTTACTATACAATAAACAAAGCAAATAGTATTGGTTCACCATTATTTATGGATGATAGCGAAAATAGTAATTTTACATTGTATGTTACTTTTCCAAATCAACAAGAACACATTTTAGCTGATATTTCTAACATATTATTACTTTCAGTGTTTTTTATATTCATTATTATCGTTGCGTTTTCAAGTTCTTTATATCAGATCATTAAACAGAAAAAAATATCTGAAATTAAATCTGATTTCATTAATAATATGACGCACGAGTTTAAAACTCCAATTGCAACAATAAATCTGGCGTTAGACGCAATAAAGAACCCTAAGATTATCAATGATAATGATAAAGTGAATCGCTATGTAAAAATGATTCGTGAAGAAAATAAACGGATGCACGCTCAAGTAGAAAATGTTTTACGAATTTCTAGGCTAGAGAAAAATCAAATTGAAATAAGTAAGGTTGCAATAGACATGCACGACATAGTTGAAGAAGCAATTTCTCATGTTAGTTTGCTGGTAAATGATAAACAAGGAAACATTACAACGCATTTACAAGCACTACAATCAGAAGTTTTAGGAAATCACTTACATTTAACAAATGTTCTTGTAAATATTTTAGAAAATGCATTAAAATATTCTAACGAAAAACCAAACATAGAAGTGTTTACAGAAAGCACTTCAAAATTCTTTATTATTAAAATTAAAGATGATGGAATTGGGATGAGTAAAAATGCTCAGAGATATGTGTTTAATAAGTTTTATAGAGAACATAAAGGGAATATTCATAATGTAAAAGGTCATGGTTTAGGCTTGGCTTATGTAAAAGAAATTGTAGAAAACCACCAAGGAACGGTTTTTGTAGATAGTGAAAAAGATAAAGGAAGTACATTTACGGTAAAGTTGCCAATAATTTAAAAAAAATCAATATTATGGGAAGTAAAAAAATATTATTAGTTGAAGATGATCCAAATTTCGGAACAGTTTTAAAAGATTATTTAGCATTGCACGATTATAATGTTACACATGCAAAAGACGGAATTGAGGGTTTAATCGAATTTAAAAATAACGATTTTGATATGTGCATCTTAGATGTAATGATGCCTCGAAAAGATGGTTTTTCATTAGCTGCTGATATTCGTGCAACCAATAAAGAAATTCCGATTATTTTCTTAACTGCAAAAACAATGAAAGAAGATGTTTTAAGAGGATATCAAGTTGGCGCAGACGATTACCTTAATAAACCTTTCGATTCTGAAGTTTTATTATTTAAAATAAAAGCAATTTTACAACGAAAAGAATCGGATTCTAATAAAGAATCTGATGAATTTGAGTTTAATATTGGTAAATTTTTCTTCAATTCTAAACTTAGACATTTATCTTATGATGGCGGAGAGAATCAAAAATTATCTCCAAAAGAAAGTAAATTATTAAAAATGTTAGCGGTTCATAAAAACGATTTAATGCCA
This sequence comes from Polaribacter sp., assembly GCA_047622545.1. Taxonomy (GTDB): domain Bacteria; phylum Bacteroidota; class Bacteroidia; order Flavobacteriales; family Flavobacteriaceae; genus Polaribacter. The sequence continues at coordinate 8,631 of JBLHOD010000026.1, forward strand.
AGAGAATTAGCATTGACAAAAATATGGAGAGATGATAATTACTTTACATCTCGTAGTATGGATGTATATATTGCTAAATTGCGTAAATATTTAAAATTAGACGTAAATGTTGAAATCTTAAATATTCATGGAGAAGGATTTAGATTGGTAGAAAATTAAAAAAAGAAAACTTCACATAATAAAAAAGCTCAATTGATTTTCAATTGAGCTTTTTTATTAACTTTGATTGTAGAAGCTAAAGAATACAAAATGGCAAAATTTATTAAACTTTATAACGAAAACCCAAATCCGAAAGAGATTGCTAAAATTGTAAAAGTTTTACAAAACGGCGGATTGGTCATTTATCCAACAGATACAGTTTATGGTTTAGGTTGTGATATTACACATACAAAAGCATTAGAAAAAATTGCAAAAATTAAAGGTGTTAAATTAGATAAGGCAAATTTTTCCTTTATTTGTAACGATTTAAGTCATTTGTCAGATTATGTAAAACAAATAGATACAGCAACTTATAAACTTTTAAAAAGAGCGTTGCCAGGGCCATATACTTTTGTATTGCCTGGGAGTAATTCGTTGCCAAACGTTTTTAAAAAGAAAAAAACAGTGGGGATTCGAGTGCCAGACAATCCAATTGCTTTAGAAATTGTTAGAGCTCTTGGTAATCCAATTGTTTCTACTTCAATTCATGATGATGATGATGTAATAGAATATACAACCGATCCAGAATTAATTTTTGAAAAATGGCAACATAAAGTTGATATTGTTATTGATGGTGGTTATGGAGATAATGAAGCTTCTACAGTTATCGATTTAACTTCTGATGAACCATTAGTGTTAAGAGAAGGAAAAGGAAGTATAGATATTCTTTAGAGTTTCAAAGTTTCAAAGTTGATGAGTATGAACCTGTCTGCGTTTTAGGTAGGTGATTTTGAAGTATGAAAAAATTGTATCGAGAACAAATTTAAAACATGAGTGTCATTCTGAACTTGTTTTAGAATCTTATAAAAAAGAGATATTACTTCAAATCCTCAAACTTCTTTCTTTTTAAAAAGAAATGTTGCCAAACAATGCTTGTATGTATATTGTAGTCAGATTTTTTCTGTAGCTTTTTACGTTTCTTTAAAAACTTATTAAAGTTTCCGTAGAAACTCAAATGTGCTTTAATAATTGCCCAAGTATGGATTGGTCTTAATTCAATTATAAATTTAATTCCTGCAATTGCGTCTAAAAGTAAACGAGAAAAAATCACAAATAAAAACCATTTTTTGGGTACATTTTTCACCACATTTAGTAAACTATTTCTAAAATTTAAGAATGTTTTATGCGGGTTTGTTTCTTGCAACGTTGCGCCACCAACATGATATACTGTAGAAGCACCAACATATTTTATTTGATAACCTTCATTTTGAGTTCTCCAGCATAAATCAATTTCTTCTTGATGTGCAAAATAATCTTCATCAAAACCATTTAATTGATGGTATACTTTAGAACGAATAAACAAACAAGCTCCAGATGCCCAAAATATTTCAGAAGTAGCATCAAATTGATTTGTGTCAGTTTCTAAATGATTAAAAACACGTCCTCTACAATATGGATATCCAAATAGATCTACAAATCCACCACCAGCGCCAGCATACTCAAACTTAGTTTTGTCTTTAAAATCTAATAATTTAGGCTGAATAATTGCTGTGTTTTCTTCTTGTTTAAAAACGTGTAGAATTGGACTTAACCAGTTCTTTGTAACTTCAATATCAGAGTTTAATAAACAATAAATATCTGCATCAATATGTTGTAAAGCATCGTTATACCCTTTTGCATAACCACCATTTGCAGTGTTTTCTATAATTTTTACTAAAGGATAATGTTCTTTAATAAATTTAATAGAATCATCCGTAGAAGCATTGTCTGCAACATAAATTAGAGCTTCATCTGAGCTGAAATTTATGACAGATGGTAAAAATTGCTCTAACAATTTCTGACCATTCCAATTTAATATGACTACTGCGGTTTTCAAGGAAGCAAACTTACATTTTATAAATTATTTTTAAGTATAAGAATTCGTTAATTTAAAGCTGATTTGTCATTCCTGCGGCTTTGTGCTGAACTTGATTCAGTAAGGCAGGAATCTATTTTAATTAAACAAGTTTGGATTCCTGTTTT
>JBLHOD010000027.1:0-10662 GCA_047622545.1 Polaribacter sp.
CTTCATCATCTTTTCTTCCGCGTAAGCGCAATTCTCTATCAACAATAAACACATATTCTGAACTTAAATTTTGATTGATTGTATAAGGAGAGTCAAAACTGTTAAATAGATTCTTAATCTCTTCATCATTCATAAAAACAAACTTCCAGTTTTCAATATCTGTATAAGTTCTTAGTTTCTTTTTAAGAAATTCAACTTGTGTTTCAGTTCCTTTTGGAGCAATTAAAACAGATTGGAAGTAAAGACTTTTACGATATCTTTTATAAATAACTTCGTTTAGATTAAAAAGGCCTCCTTTATTTTTTTCTATATCAGTTCCTAAAAAACTAACCACAGAAAAATGATCTTTAAACGTAACACTTCCTTTTACATTTTCTACTTTATCTGTAAGTATTGGCAAATTTGCATGATGATAAATCCCTAATGAAAGGAAAATATAAAAGAGTAACGGCCCTAAAAATAAAGCCGATAGTACAATTGCCTTTATAGTCTTATTTTTCTTCATGTTGCAAAAAAAAAGGTGGTAAAACCACCCTTATACTATTTTAAAACAAATTAATAATTCCATTTTGTTAAAGGAGACAATACATTAAATATATACCCACCTTCTATAAGTAATAGGGCAACTAGAAAACAAATTAAAAACACTGCTGTCCAAACTACAGTTCTTCTAAACCATTTTTTTTCACCTTCCATGTGCATAAATGCCCAAGTAATTCCGTAAGCTTTAGCTAAAGTTAAAATGATGAATATCCAGTTTAATGGACTAGTTCCTAAAAAACTTGTTAAATGTAAAACCTCAGGCTTAATAATACCAAAAATAACTTCTACAATTGTTATTAAAGACAGTATTCCAAATACCATCCATATTCTTTTTGTATTAGATTCGTGTGCGTGTGCCATTTATATAATCTTTTTATAATTAAACTAAGTAGAAGAATGTAAATACAAATACCCAAACTAAATCTACAAAGTGCCAATACAATCCAACTTTTTCTACCATTTCATAATGTCCTCTACGCTCGTAAGTACCAACAAGAACATTAAAAAATACGATAATATTTATAAGTACTCCTGAAAATACGTGAAATCCATGAAATCCTGTAATAAAGAAAAAGAAATCTGCAAAAATTGGGTTTCCATATTCATTTACATAAAGATTTGCTCCTTCTACTACTTGTTTTGCATTTAATAGATAACGAGCTCCTTCTTCTCGAGTAAGTATTGTTTTTTGTTTTGTTGCAAGATCTATTTTTTCAGTTCTTATTAAAACTGATGTATTATTATTGTAAGAATTTACAACTTCATTTACAGAATAACTTGGTAGCGCTTCTCCGCTTTCAAACCATAAACCATTTTTTCTTGTATGTTCGACTCTTTCTTCGTGTCCATCAACCACAAAATCTGACAAAGCAATTTGATGACCATCTTTAACAAATTGCAAGATTTTACCATCTGTAGTTTGAACTGCTCCATAAGAGCCTCCAATAAAGTTTTTCCATTCCCAAGCTTGAGAACCTAAGAAAATTAAACCTCCAATAATGGTAAATAACATATACCAAGCTACTTTCTTTTTCTTCATTTGATGGCCAGCATCAACAGCCAACACCATCGTTACAGAAGAAAAGATTAAGATAAATGTCATTAATGCCACATAGTACATTGGTGCATGTACTCCGTGTAAAAACGGAAAGTGAGTAAAAACTTCATCAGCAATTGGCCAAGAGTCAATAAATTTAAATCTTGTTAAACCGTAAGCGGCTAAAAATCCAGAAAAAGTTAATGCATCTGATACGATAAAAAACCACATCATCATTTTTCCGTAACTAGCTCCAAAAGGTTTCTTTCCACCACCGTCCCAGGTAGTTTTGTCTTCAGAATTTACAGCAATAGTTGCTTCCATAAATATCTTTGTTAATTATTTTTTAAAATAGTTTGTCAAAATTACATAATTTTCATCATCTAATAAAATAGAAAAAGAAAAATAGATAAATCCAAAGAACCCCAACAAAGTGCCAAAAAATTGCACCAAGCTCAAAACCAAGCATTTCTGCGGAGTTGTACTTAGATTTAAAATGATTATAAATTACAACTAATAGCACAATTAGTCCTGCAATTAGGTGTAAAACGTGCATAAAAGTGATTCCAATAATAAAAGAAGTTGATACTGTACTGTTTGGTCCAGTAAAAAACAGCCCAACATTTCTTAATTGAATAAATCCATCATATTGATAATAAATAAATCCTACGCCTAAAACTAATGTAATAATAAGCAGTAAAAAACTTCCTTTTGTGTTGTCTCTTTTAAGTAATCTTTGTGCTAACATAAATGTTAAACTACTAAAAATTATTAAAGCTGTACTTATATAAAAGGATGTTGGCAAATCAAACGAAACCCAATCTTCTCTTTTTCTACTTACTACATAAGCACTTGTTAATCCTGCAAAAAACATAGTCATGCTTATCATTGAAACCCATAACATCGGTTTTGCTGACTTTTTCTTCCCTACTTTTAATTCAGTTTTTAAACTTTCTTGACTCATTTGATTTAATGTAAAAATTTATCAATTACGTATATTATTTGAACCAATGTTATATAAATCACACTTGATAACATTAATTTTCTTGCTTCAATATTAGATTCCGTTTTATGCAATTGAATGCCATAGTACAACATATACCCACCAATTAAAGCAATAATTACTGCTGTAGCAGGATAAATATAAAACGCTCCTGTTACTTTTAAAACTGGCGCAATAGAAACTAAAATCATTATTAAAGTATAAAAGATAATTTGCTTAATTGCTCCTTTATCTTTTTTATTCATTGGCAACATATTAAATCCTGCTTTTTGATATTCTTCAAATTGCAACCAACCAATTGCCCAAAAGTGTGGAAATTGCCAAAAAAATTGAATTAGAAATAAAAACCCAGCTTCAATACCAAATTGATTTGTTGCAGCAACCCAACCTAACATAAAAGGAATTGCTCCTGGAATTGCTCCTACGAAAACGGCTAATGGCGTAACAGATTTTAATGGTGTATAAACACTTGTGTATAAGAAAATAGAAATTGCTCCAAACAATGCTGACTTTTCATTGATATTGTATAAAATTGCAATTCCTAGAGTTGTAAATAAAAAAGCTATTGTTAACGCAGTAGGAGCAGTCATTCTACCAGTTGGCAGAGGTCTGTTCATAGTTCTTTTCATCAAAGAATCTGTGTCTTTTTCAATTACCTGATTAAATGCATTCGATGCACCAACCATAAAGTAACCTCCAATTGCTAATTGAATAATAATAAAAGTATCTACAACTTCTACTGCTAATAAATAACCCGCAATAGAAGAAAAAACTACACTTAAAGACAAACCAACTTTTGTAAGTTGCTTAAAATCTGATACAAAGTTTTTAATTGTTGATTTATTTTCTATGGTAGAAATTGCGCTCATTTATTTATTCCAAATCTTCTGCAAAGATATTTTATTCTATGCTAATTTCTTACATTTTATGCTATAAAAAATGAATTAGATTTCTATTAAAAATAGTTGAAGAAAATCTTTGTTATTTCCTTTTTTGTTTTAACTTTGCACCCGCATTGAAATATATGTAAGTTCATTAAAAAATATACTGCGCGAAAGTAGCTCAGGGGTAGAGCATCACCTTGCCAAGGTGGGGGTCGCGGGTTCAAATCCCGTCTTTCGCTCTATTCTATAATATATTACCAATGCTCAAGTGGTGGAATTGGTAGACACGCCGGACTTAAAATCCTGTGCTCTTTGGGGCGTGCGGGTTCAAGTCCCGCCTTGAGTACTAAAGTCTTAGCATTAATTTGTTAAGACTTTTTTTATGGGAAAAAACTAGAAAATTAGAGGAATAAAAAACCCACTCTAAATTAGAGTGGGAAAATTGCTATGAAAAAGAAAGTGGCTTTTACACCACTTTTCAAATATACTGTTTTTTAATAGACTCTGCCTTTCTTTTTTAAAAAATAATGCTACTTAAAAATCAAAATACCAATTAAATAAATCTGCCTTTATACCAACAGAAACCCAAATGGTGTTAGAAGGCTGAAAATTAATTTTTTCTATTTCCGGAGAAAAATTTCTAAAGGTTAATCCTGCAAAAAGGTTTAAATTATTTGATGGATTGATTAAATATCTACCTTGAAAATCTACTAAGAAAATAGTGGCTTTATTTCCTTGTGCAACTTCATTATTGTAGCTACCCCTTCTTATTTCGTAAGATTTATATATATCTCCACCATTACTTACTGTTTCACTATTGTCAAATCCTTTTTGTCCTAAAACTAATTTAGCACTTGCTGTCCATCTATCAAATTTATAATTTGCAATCCCTATTGCTTCCCAAAAATTTGCACCCCAAGCATGACTTAATGGTTGGCTATAATTTCCGTAATTTAAGATGGGGTCTTTGTGAGCAAATGTATAAGGCCTAACGGTGTTTAATTCTGCTTGTACATATAAATCTTTCACATTAAATGCGTCAAAATATTTAGCTCCTAATTGAAACCCAAATTTATTACCCCAATATCCCAAATCGCTTATTTTTCCAAAAGAAAATTCATCTACGACCAATTGTGAGTATAAGATTAGATTTTCTTTTAATTTATATTTGGCTGTTAATCCTAACATTGCATTTCCTGCATCTTCGCCTCTACTAAACTCTACAGATCTATAAAACATTAAAGGGTTCATAAAACCTATATCAAAGCCTTGATTACCTTTAGAAATTGCTGTTTCAAAAAAACCTATATTTAATTTTTCTGTAAGGTTAAGACTTAAATAATGTATGGCGATATACTTTCTTGGATGTTCACTATTTACCACTACTGGATGTCTAACATCTGTTCCCCAAAGCCAAATATTTGTATAATTTAATTTCCAAAAATTTAAATTCATTTTTAAATATGGCATCGGAGAGGAAACATCTGAAAGCAACAAAGATCTATATCCATCTCCAATAAAATTCTTTCCATTTCCGAACTGAAACTGCAAAAATTTATTTGGAGTATACGCTAAATAACCTTCTGCTACTGGGTAATCATAGGCGTCATCTTTAAACCCTTTTGCTTTTCCTCTTCCAGGAACTAATCCTTCTGAAAACGCAGGTTTAAAAGTATCTGACCGGTTTGAAATAAAATCGTTTATATAACCAGCAAATCGCCCTTGACTTTCATAAATCGTTGCAGAAAAAGAAAAGTCGCTCCCTAACCCTCCATTTACTGTTAAGTTTCTAGAATTATTAAATGTATAAGAAACATTAGAGTTGTCTTTACCTAATTGCACATCCAATAAAAAATCGAGATTAAACCAATAACCATCTCCTTTTACTTCGAGCAAATGTTCGTTCCAAAGTTTTCTGCCTAACCAACTAGTTTCATTAGGTTTTAAAAACTGACTTTTTTCAGCATCTAAATCATAAACAGCATTTACATTATTATACACATAAGGTTTTACAGCAGTATGTGAATTTGAATTTTTATTTAAAGCATAATCGTAATTAATATAACGTTGATGAGTAAATGGTATATTTAATTGGCTTTTATGCTCTATAAAGATTGATTTCTCATCAGTATTAGAAATAGGAATTTCATTTTTCTTTGCCTGTATCTCAAAAACCTCTTCAACAATCTCATTTCCTATTTGCAACGGAAAGTTTAATGGCAACGCAAAACGCATTTCTACATTATTGTTGTCATATTTTGCTGGTGAAATTACTGGCAATGTTTCAAAAACTCTTTTTACTTCTTCTTGCAATTCTTTATACGGAGAATTAATATAAATAAATTTAAAATTACCTGTATTGGTAACGACAAAAACTACACTAACAGTTCCTTTATATTTTTCTCGTTCTAAAATAACTGGAGAATTAAATTCTTTAAAAAATAATTCTTTTGTGGTTTTATAAAAACACGATTCAATTTGCTCTATGTTTTGATTTTCACAACTTTTAAATACCGGAAGTCTTTCTGCCTGGGCAGATAAAAACAAAGGAATTAAAAAGGAATATAAAAGAAGGTGTTTTTTCATTGGTGATGATTACAGTTTAATAACTCTATTATTTTTTAATTGGTATTTTTCTTTACTTTCTGGGCATTTAGCAACTCCTTCTTCATTAAAATTTAATCGATGTCCGAATTCACTAACCCAACCAATTTGTTTTGAAGGATTTCCAACAACCAAAGCGTACGGAAAAATTTCTTTCACAACTACTGCCCCTGCACCAATAAATGAAAATTCTCCAATATCGTTTCCGCAAATAATCGTTGCATTAGCACCAATACTTGCTCCTTTTTTAACAACGGTTTTTATATATTGATTTTTTCTATTTACTGCACTTCTTGGATTTATCACATTTGTAAAAACCATTGATGGCCCTAAAAAAACATCATCTTCACAAATAACTCCTGTATAAATAGAAACGTTGTTCTGAACTTTAACATTATTACCTAAAACGACATCTGGTGAAACCACTACATTTTGACCAATATTACAATTTTTCCCAATCGTACAATTAGGCATAATATGACTAAAGTGCCAAATAGTTGTTCCTTCTCCAATATCACACCCTGCATCAATTACTGCTGTTTCGTGTGCTTTATATAAATTCATTTTTTACTTTTGTTTCTTCAATTATTTCTTTTGCTGAAGAAGTTCCGATTCTTTCAACACCTAAAGTAATCATTTTTAAAGCATCATTCTTCGTTTTTACTCCTCCAGCTGCTTTTATTTTTAATGGCTTAGCATTATCGGACATTATTTTTATTGTCTTGAATGTTGCTCCATTTGGGGTGTTATTTTCTGTTTTATAAAACCCTGTTGATGATTTTACAAAAACATTTTTCGCATTTTCTTCTCCAAAATTATCAATAACAATATTTCTTATCAGCTTAGAAATAGCGGCAATTTCTTCATTATTTAAAGCAGCAACTTCAATAATCCATTTTATAACTTTGTTGTTTTTTAATCCTAAAGTTGTTCCTTTTAATATCTCTTCTTTAATCAAAGATATTTCTCCTTTCTTAAAAGCTTCATAATTTACGACAAAATCTAAATCATCCGCTCCAAAATTGATGGCTTTTTGCGCCTCAGCTAGTTTTTCTTCAATAGAATATATTCCTTCATGGAAACCAATTACTGTTCCTACTAAAACATTTGATGTTGCTTTGCTAATCATTTCTTTAGCTAAACAAATATAACTAGCTCTTATCATTACTAATTTAAAATTGAAAGCAATTGCTTCTTCAATTAGTTTAATAATAGTTGCTTTAGTTGCTTATTCAGAAATGTTTGCTTGCGTTGCAGTTTTTAAATATGTTGAATCTAAATATTGTGCTAGTTTCATTTGGGGTTGACTTATATAGCAAAAATAGTAAATATTAAGCGCATTAAAAAAGAGCAACCAAATTGGTTGCTCTTTTTTAATTTTATTTTCAGCTAAATACTATTCAACATTAAATGAAATTGGTAACGTATATTTCATTCCAACCGGAACTCCTCTTTGTCTTCCTGGTTTCATTCTAGGTAGTGTCTTTGCTACTCTAATCGCTTCATCTCTAAGTCTTGGATGTGGAGCTCTTGCTTGAATATCTGTGATGTTTCCTTTTGGATTAATTCTAAAAACTACATAGATTTTCTTTTTCCCTGGAGCTAGTCCTAACTCTCCTGCTAAATCACCATTAAACCTTCTAATAACATGTTTTTGAATCTTTTCGTTAAGACAATCTGTTTTTTGTTGTTTAGTTCCTGTACAACCTGGAAAAACAGGTACTTCTTCAATAATTGCAAAAGGAACATCTTCTATAATTGTTTCAACTTCTTCCATTTCAATAATTTCTTCTACCACAACAGCCTCTGTTTCATCTGTTTCTGTAGTTTCGATTACCGTTTCTTCAACTTCTTTTTCATCTTCTACAATTTCGATTTTTTCTGGTGCTGGTGGTGGTGGTGATTTTGGCGGAACAATCTCTGGACGCTCTGTAATTGGAATATCTTCTTCCATTAAATCTTGCATGTTTGCATCACCAAATTCATCAATTACTCTATCGTAAGTTTTGTTTTCCATTGCTACATAAGTAACAAAAAGTGCTAGAACCAACCCTAGTTGAATAAACAACTTTGAATAATTCTCTAAATTTGATTTTGGATTTTTCTTAATTTCCATCCTAATGTTTTTTTTAATAGTTCGCTAATTTAATTAAATTCTTATCACTTATGCAAGTATTAACGTTAAATAGTATTAATTTTTTTATAAATTGAGTTAAAAATTAACAATGCCATAAAAACTCCAATGGTATTTGCAACAACATCAAAAAAGCTTGCTGTCCTATAAGCTGTAAGAGTTGTTTGTAAAACTTCAATAAGTATGCCATAAAAAACACAACCCAAAGCAATTGCATATTTTATAGTGTCTTTTCTCTTCGAAATAGGAAAACTAAGCAGCCACGTTATAGCTAACATAAAATATGCCATTACATGATATATCTTATCCTGATAAGAAATTTTAATTGGCGATTCTGGTGCTTTTATTAAGCTCAAGACACCAATTACTAATGCAACACTAATTGCAATAAAAATAATTTTATCCTTTAATAAGATCTTGATAAGCTTGCGCATCTAATAAGTCATTTAATTGAGAAGCATCTGCAATTGTTACTTTAATCATCCAACCTTTACCGTAAGGATCTTTGTTTACCAATTCTGGTTCATCTTCTAAACCTTCGTTAAACGCTGTAACTTCTCCTGTTAATGGCATAAATAAATCTGAAACTGTTTTTACAGCTTCTACCGATCCAAAAACTTCATCTCTTTCTATTGTATCGTCTAGAGTATCTACATCTACGTAAACAATATCACCCAATTCACTTTGTGCAAAATCTGTAATACCAATTGTAGCGGCATCACCTTCTACTTTAATCCATTCGTGGTCTTTTGTGTACTTTAATTCTGATGGAATGTTCATTGTAAATATTTTTTATTGTTAATTAATTTTTAGTTGCCTAAGTTATAAATTAAATTGAAACCAGCATTAATAGATTGTCTCGGAAATGTGGTTGAGATTGCATATTTAGACATACTTTGGTTATAATAAAAGGATGTTGTTATATTTCTACTTAATTTATAGTCTGCTGCAAATTTAATGGATATAAGTTTTTGACCACCACTTATCTGATTATTTTCTATATCAACAGATCTAATCATTGTTAAATTATCTCTTATCGAGATATCTGCTCTCATATTTATATCGCCTTTTAGGCTTTGTTGTTTTCCTGCAAAACGTGTTTTAAATGCTACATTCTTTAATCTATAACCAACGCCAAAGATATATTCTGTTCCTTTAATATCTGTTAATGTACTATTGTCAAAATTTAAGGTAAGTGTTCTGTCTTTTCTAATTTCTCCTTTAAAAGAAAATGAATTTTTCATTTTCATATCAATTTTAATTAATGGAGAAAACTCATCAATTAAACTCGCAGAAGCTATTAATAATTTTGGTTGATAGTTTCCTGTTGCATTTACTTTAGAAATATCTGATTGATCAAATTGTAAGTTATTTGTATAATTAGAAATTGTGTACGATGATTTATATCCGTTTGTAATTGTAAAACTCGTAAAATTTTCTTTAAACCAACCGATTTTCATTAATCCGTTGTAGCGTAATGTCCAATTCGGAATTGGAACATTTTTAAACAATCCTAAGTCAACTGAACTTGCATTATCACCTGAATATGCAGCAATAAATGCTGGTAATAAAACTTGTTGTCCTGCTTCCTTAAACGCAGCATTTGCTGTGTTTGGTAAACCCGCTTCTGAAGATAATCTTTGAGAAAGAACTGACCTGTTTGCTAAAAATGAACTAAACAATTCATCAGAATTTTTAAAAACGGTAGATAACATAGAAAAACTCGTACTAAAGTTTCCAGTTTCTGTGATTGGTGTTGTTGTGTTTAAAACTCCGCCTTCAACATCTAATTGCTGTGCTATATTATTTGTTTCAATTTTATTACCGGTTAACTCAATCGTTAAATCATTAAAAGGTTTTAATGAAATTGTATAATCTAATTTGTTGTAATGTGTTCTACTATATGTTTTGCTGTAATATTCAGAACCAATTGCTCTATCAACTAGCCAACCTTTCTCAAATGCTTTATTTCTGATATCGATTTGACTTCCGAAAACAAACCCTAATGTTGGTGCAAAACCTCCATTTACTTGATCTCTTCCTAAAAACCCTGAACTACCCAAATAACCTGGCAACATAGTTCCATTATTTGATGCAAAACTTATTTTTGCTGTTTTTACTGATGTTACAAAATCATAAACACCTAACAAAATTTTATCCTTTAGAGTTGCTTTTTTTGTTTTGACATTGCTTGATTTTGGTAATTGCGGAGCTTGAAATGGATTTGAACTTTTTTTAGAATTTGCATTTGGGTTCTTAAAAAATAAATTTTTAAACCCTGTGTCTTGATATAATTTAGCAAAACTGAATGTAGTATTAAAATTATGTGTGTTAGAGTTTTGTAATAAATTCCCGATTTTATCTACATAACTTTTAGAGGCTGCTTTCCAATCAAAATTTGCTGTATATCCATAATCTGCAGAAACAAAACCTAAATAAGGTAGTTTGTTAATTGGTA
>JBLHOD010000028.1:0-10423 GCA_047622545.1 Polaribacter sp.
TTGCCTGCATTGCCTCTTTCCCTTCTTCCCAGTTCGCAGGACAAACTTCTCCGTGAGATTGTAAGTGTGCAAATGCATCAATTAAACGTAAGTATTCATTTACATTTCTACCAATTGGCATGTGATTGATTCCTTCATGAAAAACCATTCCTTCTTCGTCGATTAAATATGTAGCTCTGTACGTTACATTATCACCTTCAACTTGAATTGTTTGAGTTTCTTCATCAAAAGTTTCATTAGTGATGTCTAAAATCCCTAAGATTGATGATAAATTACGATTACTATCTGCTAAAATCGGATATGTAACACCTTCAATTCCACCATTATCTTTTGCTGTACTTAACCAAGCAAAATGTACTTCTGCAGTATCACAAGAAGCGCCAATTACCAATGTATTTCTTTTTTCAAATTCAGAAACTGCTGCTTGAAAAGCATGTAATTCTGTTGGACAAACAAAAGTAAAATCTTTTGGGTACCAGAATAATACTACCTTTTTCTTGTTATTAACTGCTTCTTCTAATACGTTAATTTGAAGCGTATCTCCCATATCGTTCATCGCGTTTACAAATAAATCCGGGAATTTTTTACCAACTAATGTTGCCATACTTTTTTTTATTTTTAGATTGTTCACTGTTTTTCAAGCGGCAAATATAGCTTGCAAAAGCCTATTGTCAAGAAAAAAGTTAATGATAACTTTTTATATAGATATCAATTTTACCTATAGCAACAGCTAGTTAAAATAAAATTTGGTTATTTCATTACAAAAGCATTTAATCAAATCTATAAGTTTTATCTATGTTTAAATAAAAAATATAGATAAAAATTATTCATTTATTTTTTGTAGATTTGAACAGCTTCAACTTTAAAACAATCAAAATATGGATAATCATAATGATGGTGATATCAGTAAATGCCCTTTTATGGGCGGAACACAAAACCAAACAGCAGGAAACGGAACAGCAAATAGAGATTGGTGGCCTAACGAATTAAAATTAAACATTCTACGTCAGAATGCGCAAAAGTCAAATCCTATGGGAGAAGATTTTAATTATTCGAAAGCATTTGGCAGTATTGATTATACAGAACTTAAACAAGACATTATTAATTTAATGACTAATTCTCAAGATTGGTGGCCAGCAGATTATGGTCATTATGGTCCATTTATGATCCGTATGGCTTGGCATAGTGCCGGAACTTATCGTGTTGGAGACGGCAGAGGTGGTGCTAGTACTGGCACACAAAGATTTGCTCCTTTAAATAGTTGGCCCGACAATGGCAACTTGGATAAAGCTCGCTTACTATTATGGCCCGTTAAAAAGAAATATGGAAATAAAATTTCTTGGGCAGATTTAATAATTCTTACAGGAAACTGCGCATTAGAATCTATGGGGTTTAAAACTTTTGGTTTTGCTGGTGGTCGTGAAGATGTTTGGGAACCAGAACAAGATATTTATTGGGGAAGTGAAACGGAATGGCTAGGAAATGACGCACGGTATGCAGATGGAAATTTAGAAAGCGATCTAGGAGCTGCTCATATGGGATTAATTTATGTAAACCCAGAAGGTCCAAATGGAAAACCGGATCCAATAGCTTCTGCTATTGATATTAGAGAAACGTTTGGGAGAATGGCCATGAATGATGAAGAAACAGTTGCTCTAGTTGCGGGAGGGCACACTTTTGGAAAAGCGCATGGTGCAGCAGATCCAGATAAATATGTAGGTTCATCGCCTGCAGGTGCTCCTATTGAAGAAATGAGTACAGGTTGGAAAAATACTTTTGGAACTGGTACTTTAGATGATACTATAACAAGTGGAATTGAAGGTGCGTGGACACCGAACCCTACAACTTGGGATCATGATTATTTTGAGGTACTTTTAAATTACGATTGGGAACTAACAAAAAGTCCTGCCGGTGCACATCAATGGAAACCAACTGCAGCTTCAAATGCGAAAAAAGCGCCAAAAGCAGGCGATGCTAATGGTAATCAGTCATTAATGATGACTACCGCTGATATAGCTTTAAAAATGGATCCCGCTTATTTAGAAATATCTAAACGTTTCCATAAAGATCATAAAGCTTTTGAAAACGCTTTTGCTAAAGCTTGGTATAAGTTAACACATAGAGACATGGGGCCAACTTCACTGTATTTAGGACCTGATGTTCCTAAGGGAGAATTAATTTGGCAAGACCCTATTCCTACAGGAGTAAAACTTTCTGACACAGAAGTTTCTAATTTAAAAACAACCATTATTGCTTCTGACTTATCCGTTTCTCAATTAGTAACTACAGCTTGGGCGTCTGCTTGTACCTATAGAGGTTCTGATAAACGAGGTGGAGCAAATGGTGGACGTATTCGTCTACAACCACAAAAAAGCTGGGCGGTTAATAATCCGTATGAATTAAATAAGGTACTATCTGTTTTTGAAGGAATACAAAAAGGGTTTAACGGAACCGTTTCTATAGCAGACTTAATTGTACTGGGCGGGTCTGTTGGTATAGAGAAAGCTATCAAAAATGCCGGGCACAATGTTACAGTGCCATTTACTTCGGGAAGAGGAGATGCTTCACAAAAACAAACTGACATCGTTTCTTTTGGTTTTTTAGAGCCAAGAGCAGATGGCTTTAGAAATTTTGTTAAAAAAGACTTAAAACTAGCAGCGGAAGAATTGTTGATTGATAAAGCAAACTTATTAACGCTTTCTATCCCAGAAATGACTGTTTTAATTGGTGGGTTAAGAGTCTTAGGCACAAATTATGATGGATCAAATCATGGTATATTTACAAACAATGTAGGTTTTCTTTCCAATGATTTCTTTACAAATATTTTAGATTTAGGAACCACTTGGAAAGCAACTTCTACTGATGATACTTTATTTGAAGGAACAGATAGAAAAACAGGTGAAATTAAATTTAGAGGAACAAGAGCCGATTTAATTTTTGGGTCAAATACAGAATTAAGAGCCATTGCTGAAGTATACGGCTCTAACGATGCTAAAGAAAAATTTGTAACTGATTTTGTTTCAACTTGGACTAAGGTCATGAATCTTGATCGTTTTGATTTAAAATAAAACACAACAAATTAAAAGTATAAAAAGGTGATCAATTTATTTTGATCCCCTTTTTATACTTTTATTAAGCACATACTTATTTACTCGCAAATAAATTTACATCGTTTTTTGTTACTTCTATTTCTCCAAGGATTACTAAGCGCTCTACTACATTTCGCAGCTCTCTAATATTTCCGGTCCAATCGTATTCTTGTAATAGTTTAATTGCTTCTTTAGAAAATTCTTTTTTTGCATCGCCTTGTTCTTCTGCTATTTTTTTCGAAAAGAAATCTACCAACAACGGAATATCTTCTCTACGATCATTTAACGAAGGAACTTGAATTAAAATTACTGCTAGCCTGTGATATAAATCTTCTCTAAATCTACCTTCTGCAATTTCGTTATTTAGGTTTTTGTTAGTTGCAGCAACTACTCTAACATTTACTTTTATGTCTTTATCTGAACCAACTCTAGAGATGCTGTTTTCTTGTAACGCACGTAATACTTTTGCCTGAGCAGATAAACTCATGTCGCCAATTTCATCTAAGAAAATAGTTCCGCCATTTGCAGCTTCAAACTTTCCTGCTCTATCTTTATTTGCGCCTGTAAATGATCCTTTTACATGCCCAAACAACTCACTTTCTATTAATTCTGAAGGAATAGCAGCACAATTTACTTCTATCATTGCTCCTTTAGAACGATCTGACTTTTCGTGCAACCAATGCGCAACTAGTTCCTTTCCTGTTCCGTTTGGTCCAGTAATTAAAACACGTGCATCTGTAGCAGCCACTTTTTCTATAATCTCTTTAATATGAGAAATGCCATCACTTTCGCCAACCATTTCGTAGCTTTTACTCACTTTTTTCTTTAATCGTTTGTTTTCTACAACCAATTCTTTTCTATCTAAAGCATTACGAACTGTATTTAACAATCGATTTAAATCTGGCGGCTTAGAAATATAATCGAATGCGCCTAACCGCATTGTGTTAACAGCTGTTTCTAAATCTCCATGGCCAGAAATCATAACAATTGGAGTTTCTGGTTTTATTTTTTTTGCTTTTTCTAAGACCTCAACACCATCCATCTTTGGCATTTTAATATCACAAAAAACCAAATCATAATCAGTATTCATAATCATTTCTATTCCTTGCAAGCCATCTTCTGCTTCCTCTACATGATACTCATCATTTTCTTCAGAAATAATTTTTTTCAAAACTCTTCTAATTGCTGCTTCGTCTTCTATGATTAAAATTTTTGACATACTTAACTGTTTTTGTCGATAACATGAATATCTCTTTGTGGAAAAGGAATTTTAATATTGTTTTCTCTAAACAACCTATCTATTTCAAAACGCATCTCACTTTGAACAAAACGCACTTCGAAACTATTATTTATGGTAAATGCAACTCTAAAATCTAACGAACTATCACCAAAATTCATAAACAACACTTTTGGAGCTGGATATTTTAACACAGATTGGTTTCCATTTGCTGCTTCTAATAATAATTTTTCTACAAATTTAACATCGCTACCATATGCAACACCAACATCAACACCTTCTCTAGTTTCTTCTCCGTTTTCTGTCCAATTATACAAGGTGTTGGTCAAATACAAATGATTAGGGATTACCATTACCTTATTATCTATCGTAACAGCTCTAGTCGTTCTAAGGTTAATAACTACAACTCTACCTATTTTACCATCTAATTCAATAATATCTCCAACATGTACAGACTGATCTATTAAAATAAAAATACCCGAAATTATGTCTTGAAATAATGTTTGTAATGCCAAACCAACTCCAATTAATAAAGCTGCGGAAGCTGCAAAAATAGCAGTTACATTTACTCCTGCTGTATGCATTGTTACTAGAAAAATAATGATATATACTAACCATTTTAAATAAATAAAAACAGAAACAAACTTAACTTTATCATCATCTGGCAGCTTTCTTGTGATAAACTTTCTTAATAATTTTAATACAAACGCTGTAAGTATTAAAGCAAGAATTAATATCAAAATTGCCAAAATACTTACCTGACTCTTTTCACCAAAAGAAAAGCTATAATTTAAAAAATTTTTTATTTTTTCCATTTTTAAAGATACATTTTATCCTTTATATTTTATCCATTTATACAAATCTTTGTAGGTTGGTTTTTTTCCATACATTAAAATACCTACTCGGTAAATTTTTGCTGCCATCCAAACCATAAATACAAAAGTAAAGATTAATAATGCCATAGAAATAGCTATCTCATACCAAGGAACACCAAACGGAACACGCATTAGCATTACAATTGGAGATGTAAATGGTATCATAGAAAATATGGTAGAAATGGGTCCGTGTGGATCATTAATTACCGTTGCAAAACCAACATAAACCCCTAAAATTAAAGGCAACATTATTGGCAACATAAATTGTTGTGTATCTGTTTCGCTATCTACAGCTGCACCAACAGCGGCAAACAAAGAACTGTACAAAAAGAAACCGCCTAAAAAGTAAAAAATAAACAATGTAAATATAGTTACTAATGGCAATCTGAAAAATTCTTGAACTACATTTTGCATTCCTTCATTTCCTGCAGCTTCTTTCATTGCGGCAATTTGTTCTGGTGATAATCTTGACGCTTGTACTTCCGTCATGCTTACACCAAAAACTGATGATGAAACAAGACCAATTATTAATAAAATTACTCCCCAAATAAAGAATTGTAATAATCCAGCAGAAGCATTTCCAATAATTTTACCTAACATTAACTGAAAGGGTTTTACTGACGAAACGATTATTTCTATAATTCTACTTGTTTTTTCTTCAATAACACTTCTCATTACAGAGGTTCCGTAAATCATCACAAACATCATTAGCATATACCCTGCAATGGCGCCAACTCCAATTTTCAAACCATTAATCAACTTTGAAGATTCTTCTCCAGAAAAGTTATACATTTTAATAGCTGTTGCTATTCTAGAAGCTTTAATCTTTTCTAAATCAATTCCGAATTGATCTAACTTTAGATTCCTCAACTTCGCTTCTACTTTGTTCTCTAGATTACTAATTACAGACATACTCGGAGAATCTGTTGAATAAAACTCAATAGAATTTGCCAGGGTTTCTAAACTGTCATTTTCAGGAATGTATAAAACTCCGTAATAGCTTCCTTCTTCCACCATCTTTTTAGTTTCTTCAATCCCTAATTCTGTATAATCAGAATATTGCACCGTTTTAGAATCTTTAAAATCTTCTTTTTCAAACAACTGATACTCGTCTACATAAACAATTTTCTTGACCTTTTCATCATTCTTTTTACTTAAAAAGAATACTAAAAACCCAATTCCGACCATTAACAACGGACTTAAAAAAGTCATCATTATAAATGATTTGTTTTTAACTTTCGCTAAGAATTCTCTTCTTATAATTAATTTTAACTTCTTCATAACTTAGCTATTTTTGTTTACTGCTTGAATAAAAATATCGTTTGCACTTGGTACCATTTCTAAAAAATGTTGCACTTCTCCATAATTTGTTAAAAGTGATACTAATTTATTTGGAGATTCATTTTCTGGTATTTTCACATTGGCAGTAAAACCTTCATTTAACATTCTAAAATCTGCAGGAAAAATTTCGAATTGCTGCTTTAATATACTTTCAATCTCTTTTGAATTAGTTGTTTTTATACCAACTTGAAAAGTATTGGTTCTAAATTGTCTTTTAATATCGTCTAATTTTCCATCAATTATTTTATTTGATTTATCAATCAAAGCAATGTAATCACACATTTCTTCAACAGATTCCATTCTGTGTGTAGAAAAGATAATGGTGGCTCCTTCATCACGCAATTGCAAAATTTCTTTGGCAATTAATTGAGCATTTATAGGATCAAACCCAGAAAAAGGCTCATCAAAAATCAATAGTTTTGGTTGGTGTAACACAGTAACAATAAATTGTACCTTTTGCGCCATTCCTTTAGAAAGTTCTTCAATTTTTTTATCCCACCAAGCACCAATTTCAAATTTATCAAACCAATATTTTAAGCGCTTTTTTGCTTCTGTTTTAGACAATCCTTTTAATTGCGCTAAATACAAAGCTTGCTCACCAACTTTCATGCTTTTATACAAACCACGTTCTTCAGGTAAATACCCTATATGCTCAACATCATTTGGCACTAACGGTTTACCATCTAACAAAATAGTTCCGCTATCTGGCAACGTAATTTGATTAATAATCCGAATTAATGATGTTTTCCCTGCTCCATTTGGACCTAACAAGCCAAAAACGCTTCCTTTCGGTACACTTAAAGTGATGTTATTTAAAGCAGTAAATTCTCCGTAATTCTTAGTTACATTATTTATTTCTAATAAGTTACTCATTGATTTGATTTAATTATTAAACGAATACGAATCGTTTTTTGTCATCAAACAAAACTAAGTATTATTCTTTAACAGCTTCGTTTTAGTTTTTAATTGTTTGATAATTCTTCAAATTACTTCTACTGCAAAAAGGTTTTTGAATAAAAATTACTATGCATGCATAATTTTTTACAATTTACTATGCATGCATAATATTTTTTTCATAACTTTGAAGACATGGATAAAAATCTTTCTATAGATCATCAATTAAGAGCTACTTGGCAAGCAGTTGCAAAGTTGTATAATGAACGTGCGGCAAAGCACGATAGTACAATGGCGACCGCTTTTGTATTGTTAAATATTGATTATGAAAACGGAACGCCATCTACAGCTTTGGGTCCTTTAATGGGAATGGAACCAACAAGTCTTTCTAGAATTTTAAAATCGATGGAAGACAAAGGCGCAATTAGTAGAGAGAAAAATCCAGAAGATGGTCGTGGAGTACTTATTAAATTGACTGAGTACGGAAAAGAAATGAGAGAAATCTCTAAAGCATCCGTTTATCAATTTAATAATGCTGTAAGAGATTATGTTACAGAAGAAGAATTAGAAAACTTTTTTAAAGTAACAAAAACCATAAATAAATTAATAGCAGACAATATGATTTATAAAAAATCAAAAATCGCTGCTCAATAAATTACACAAATGACTAGAAGAATTAAAAAAATAGCAATCATTGGTTCTGGAATAATGGGAAGCGGAATTGCTTGTCATTTTGCCAATATTGGTGTAGAAGTACTTTTGTTGGATATCGTTCCAAGAGAATTAAATGATAAAGAAAAAGCTAAAGGATTAACTTTAGAAGACAAAGTTGTTCGTAATCGCTTGGTGAATGATGCGTTAATGACTTCGTTAAAATCGAGTCCATCACCAATCTATTCACAAAAATTTGCTGATAGAATTACAACGGGTACTATTGATGACGATTTACATTTAATAAAAGATGTAGATTGGATTATGGAAGTTGTTGTTGAACGATTAGACATTAAACAACAAGTTTTTGAAAAGATAGAAAAATTCAGAACTCCTGGAACCATCATTTCATCTAATACTTCTGGTATTCCTATCAAGTTTATGAATAAAGGAAGAAGTGATGATTTTCAAAAACATTTTGCCGTAACACACTTTTTTAATCCGCCGAGATATTTAAAACTTTTCGAAGTTGTCCCTGGTCCAAACTGTAAACAAGATGTTACAGATTTCTTACTAGATTATGGTTCTAAGTTTTTAGGAAAGACTTCAGTTTTAGCGAAAGATACTCCAGCTTTTATTGGAAATAGAGTCGGAATTTTCGGAATCCAATCTTTATTTCATCAAGTAAAAGAATTAGGATTAACGGTAGAAGAAGTTGATAAATTAACTGGACCAGTTATTGGTCGTCCAAAATCTGCAACGTTCAGAACTGTTGATGTTGTTGGTTTAGATACACTTGTACATGTTGCAAACGGAATTTATGAAAACTGTCCTGATGACGAAGCTCATGAATTGTTTAATCTTCCAAGTTTCATCAATACAATGATGGAAAATAAATGGTTAGGAAGCAAAACCGGGCAAGGTTTTTATAAAAAATCTGTTGATGCGAATGGTAAAAAAGAAATCTTAACATTAGATTTAGATACCTTAGAATATAGAGCAAGTAAAAAAGCAAAATTTGCAACGTTAGAGTTGACAAAAACGATCGATAAACCGATTGATCGTTTTAAAGTATTGGTTGGAGGAAAAGACAAGGCTGGAGATTTTTATAGAAAAAATTTCTCAGCAATGTTCGAATATGTTTCAAACCGTATTCCAGAAATCTCTGATGAAGTTTATAGAATTGATGATGCTATGAAAGCTGGTTTTGGTTGGGAAAATGGCCCTTTCGAAATTTGGGATGCAATTGGTGTCGAAAAAGGAATTGAAATTATGAAAGCAGAAGGAAAAACTCCAGCTGCTTGGGTAACAGAAATGTTAGCAAATGGGTCTACTTCCTTCTATTCTGTAAAAGAAGGAGCTACCTTTTATTATGGTATTCCTGAGAAAAAACAAACAAAAAAACCCGGTCAAGACTCGTTTATCATACTAGATAACATCAGAAAATCAAACGAGGTTTGGAAAAATTCTGGAGTTGTTATCGAAGATTTAGGAGACGGAATTCTGAACTGTGAATTCCAATCTAAAATGAATACCATTGGCGGTGATGTTTTAGCTGGAATCAACAAAGCTATAGATTTAGCAGAAAAAGATTTCAAAGGTTTGGTTGTCGGAAATCAAGCTCCAAACTTTTCAGTTGGCGCAAACATCGGAATGATTTTTATGATGGCTGTTGAGCAAGAATATGACGAATTAAACATGGCTATCAAATATTTTCAAGATACGATGATGCGAATGCGTTATTCATCAATTCCAACAATTTCAGCTCCTCACGGAATGTCACTTGGTGGCGGATGTGAAATATCAATGCATGCAGACAAAGTAGTTGCAGCAGCAGAAACGTATATCGGATTGGTAGAATTTGGAGTTGGAGTAATTCCAGGTGGTGGTGGATCAAAAGAGATGGCATTAAGAGCATCTGACTTATTTCATAAAGGAGATGTACAATTAAATGTATTGCAAGAACATTTCTTAGCTATCGGAATGGCAAAAGTGGCAACTTCTGCATACGAAGCTTTCGATTTAGGAATCTTACAAAAAGGAAAAGATGTAGTTGTTGTAAATAAAGATAGACAAATTGCAGAAGCTAAAAAACACGCAGTATTATTAGCTGAAGCAGGGTATACACAACCTGTAAAACGGAAAGATGTATTAGTTCTTGGTAAACAAGCCTTAGGAATGTTCTTAGTTGGAACAGATTCTATGGAAGCAAGTAATTACATCTCAGAACACGATCAAAAAATAGCCAATAAATTAGCATATGTAATGGCTGGTGGAGATTTATCTGAGCCAACTAAAGTATCAGAACAATACTTATTAGATCTAGAGCGTGAAGC
>JBLHOD010000029.1:0-10335 GCA_047622545.1 Polaribacter sp.
TCTTCATCATCTAAACCTTCTTTCAATGCTTTCTTTAAGTGAAATGCAACAGCTAAATTCAATGAATCTTTCTTAGTCATCGCTTTTCTAATATACTTTATGTACTGGTCTTTTTTGCTTAACTGAATCAATGTTTCTTTAATGTTGTCATTAGCACCTTTTGTAAGTACAGTTAAATTATCTACAAACTCTAAAGTTTTTCTCTTGTCTTTTTGTAATCCTGTTATAGTAGTTTCTAAATCTGTAATTTTAGATTTATACGAACTTGCTAAAGTTTGATTTCTTTCTGTTTCAATTAAACATTTCGTTAAATTGGTTCTGATTGCAAGTAATTCGTCTTTTGTTTTTTGATGTGTAGTTTCTAATGCTGCGTATTCTTTTTTAGATACACAAGAAGCTAATAATAAAACAACGGTAAGGGAAAGTAGGATTTTTTTCATTTTTTCTTAAAAATTATTTGTTGAGCAAATTTATAAAATAGATTCTAATTACAGACAGATTAACAACTTTTTATGATGACTTTATGAGTATTTTATAATGTACCTTTGTTTTTATTTAATTTTTAGGGATGAAAAAGTGTTTTTTACTGCTTTTTGCAGTTCTTTTATTTTCGTGTTCTTCTAAAAAAGAAACACAAATAATTAAGTATGAGGGATTTGTTTTCGGAACAACCTATCATATTACAATCTTACATGAGCAAAAAATAAACTTTCAAAAGTCTATTGATAGTCTGTTTTTTTTAGTGAATAAATCGCTTTCAACTTACATTTCAACTTCCGATGTTTCTAAAATTAATTCTGGCGATTCTACCATAATTGTTGATGAATTATTTGCCGAAGTTTTTAAAAAATCTAAACGAATTTTTAAAGAAACAGATGGTTATTTTGATCCAACTGTTGGTAATTTAGTAAATGCTTGGGGTTTTGGTCCAAACGAATCTAAAAAAGAAATTGATAGTTTGTCTATTCAAAAAATGATACAATTTGTTGGTTTAGACAAGGTGAAACTGAAAAATAATAAAATCGAAAAACAATTTCAAGAAACGTATTTAGATTTTAACTCTATTGCTAAGGGTTTCGGAATCGATGTAGTTGGTCGTTTTTTAGAAAGTAAGAACGTTCAGGATTATTTGGTAGAGATTGGCGGAGAAATAAGAGCTAGAGGAAAAAATAAAAAAGGAAATTTTTGGAAAGTAGCCATAGAAAAACCTAATACAGACGGAACACAATCGTTTCAAACAACAATTCAACTTGAAAATGAATCAATGGCAACTTCTGGTAATTACAGGAAATTTAGAATGACCAAAAACGGGAAAAAATATGTACATACTGTAAACCCGAAAACAGGTTTTGCAAAAGAAAGTAATATGTTAAGTGCTTCTGTTATAGCAAATTCTGATTGTGCAGATGTAGATGCGTATGCAACAGCTTTTATGGCAATGGGATTCGAAAAAACAAAATCATCTTTAAAAAAATACAACCATATAAAAGTTATTTTAATTTATTTAAATAAAGATAATTTAATTGAAGAGTTTAGAAATTTTTAATTTAATGTTTTTGAATTTGTAAGTTTTTTTTAATTTTCACTATATTTCACACTGTAACTACTTGAGGGATAATCAACAAATCAAATATAAAAAAAATATTTTTTACACTAGCACTAGTGTTTTTAAGTTTGTCAACTTTTGGACAATCCAATAAAGAAATCGCAGGAGTTTATATTCGTAAAGCAGAAGCTAATTATTCAAAATTAGAAATTGATGAAGCTGATAAAAATTACGCAAAACAATATTTTATTTTAGTAAAAAATAGGAAAGCAGAAACATATACTCAGTTACTCGATTTATATGTAACCATAGAAGAAGAGCTTGAGAAAGTTACACTTGAAAAAGAAAAGCTAGAACAAGCAAGATTTGCAAGAGAAAAAGAGCTTAAAAGAATAGATTCTCTAAAAAAAGTTTGGCAAAATAAATCTGACGCATTAACACTTCAATTTAAATCAATTCAGGCATTTAATAAGCACGGAGTTTCTGTTTTTCAGAAAGATTATTTTTTCGGTGTTATGAATGATTTAGGTACTGTTTTAGTTTAGCCAACTATTTATAAAGAAGCAAAGAATTTTGATGGTTATGTTTTGCTTTTAAAACAAACAGGCAAAATTTCGTCTTTAGATAAACAAAATCGCTCTACCATCTCTGGAGTGATTTTTTTTGTATAATCTACTTCATCAACTTTAAATCCAATAGAACGTAATTTGTCAAAATAATCTCTACCATAAATGCGTACATGATCGTATTGCCCAAATACTTGAGCACGTTCTTTTTTATCGGTAATAGAATTGTCTTCAAAAGTTGTTGCTCTAGAGTTGTCTTGCGGAATTTGAAAAATTCCCATTCCGTTTGGTTTTAAAACACGATACAATTCTTGCATTGCTTTTGTATCATCAGAAATATGTTCTAACACATGATTGCATAAAACAACATCAAAAGAGTTGTCATCAAAAGGTAAGTTGCAAATGTCTGCTTTTACATCAGCAATAGGAGAATGTAAATCTGAAGTAGTATACTCTAGGTTTTTCTGTTTTCTAAAAATAGATAAAAAGCATTGCTCTGGAGCCATGTGTAATACTCGGAGTGCTGAACTATTTTCAACATCTTTCGAATAATTTCTTAGTAAAATTTTAGTACTTGAATCTAGTTCAGGTTTAAAAAAATCTGTTTCATTTTGTAAATACAACCATAATAACCGATGTCTTTCTAAAGAAAGGGTACTTGGAGACAGAGCGTTTTCTCTTTGTTTTCCATAACCGTACGATAAAAATTTTCGAAAAGTTTTACCATCAATTGGATCTGTGTAGTTGTTTCCTCTTAGCCAAAAAGCAATAAAAGGTTTTGCCAAATAACTTAGTTTAATAAGTATTGGTCTTGGAAAAGTGTTTAATATGATTTTAAAAATAGACACGAATTACACAGATTTTCACTAATTACAAAATAATTCTTTTATAGTTTACACTTTCTTGACCAAAATTAACTAATAACCCTAACCGTAATTTTGAAGCAGCTAGATAATTTAATGTTTGTTTTAAATGACCACCTTCAAGTTCTTGAATTGCTTTTATTTCTAAAATGATTTTATCATAAATAACAAAATCTGCAAAGTAATAATGAGTTAACAAATTACCTTTGTAAGTTATATTAAACTTAACCTCTCTTTGATAAGGAATATTATTAATTTTGAACTCCAATTCAAGAGCATCTCCATAAATAATTTCAGAAAAACCTTTACCGAGTTCTTTATGAACTTCCATACAAGAACCTATAATTTTATAAGATTCATTTTTGTATAAAAGCTCTTTATTCATTATCTTTTTTAAGGGTAATAGTTTTGTGTTAATTAGTGAAATTAGTGTCTAAACTCATCTTCCTCATTAGAAACGATTCCTAATGCATCATAAATATATTTAAAGGTAGAAAGCAGTTCAGGCTTACCGTTAACAATAGCAACATCATGTTCAAAATGTGCAGAAGGTTTACCATCTCTTGTTAAAATAGTCCAACCATCATCTAATTGATTTATTTGGTGAGTTCCCATGTTAATCATAGGCTCAATTGCTACAACCATTCCGTTTACAAATTTCTTTCCTCTTCCACGTTTGCCATAATTTGGCATTTCTGGATCTTCATGCATTTTTCTTCCTAAACCATGCCCTACTAATTCTCTAACAACTCCATAACCATGTTTTTCTGCATAATGCTGAATTGCAAAACCAACATCGCCAACTCTATTACCAGCTTTTAATTCTCTAATTCCTTCATATAAACTTTGCTTGGTAACTTCAAGTAATTTTTTTGTTTCTGGTGAAACTTCACCAACTTCAAATGTATATGCATGATCACCATAAAAACCATTTTTTATGGAACCACAGTCTATAGAAATAATATCGCCTTCAATCAAAGGTTTATCAGTAGGGAATCCATGTACGACTTGAGAATTTGGACTCATACACAATGTGTTTGGAAAATCATACAAGCCTAAGAAACCAGGAATAGCGCCTTCAGAACGTATAAAATCTTCTGCTAATTTATCTAATTGAAGTGTGGTAACACCAGGTTTTACTTCTTTGGCAAGAATTCCTAATGTTTTAGAAACAATCAATGCACTTTCTCGCATTAATTCAATTTCTTCTAACGTTTTTATCTGAATCATGAAGGTAAAATTAATGCGCAAAGGTACTTTAAAAAACAACTAATAAAAAATGACTTTTGATAGCTTTTATAATGGTAGTTGTGTTTCATGTTTTTGCAGGTTATTGGAAGCACTCGTTGTTCTAGAGTTGGAGAATAAATAGATTTTATTAGAGAAGCCTCTTTTAAGTGAGGGAGGAAAAGAAATAATTGCATTACCTTTAATCACAAATAAAGGAACTAGTAAATATTGCACATCCAAATTTTAGAGAAAGTATAGAACGGGAATATTATGATTCTATATAAAATAAAAACATTTATTATTTTGACAATAGAGAAGTAAGCCAGTTTTTCTTTTTTTGTGGTACTTTAGGTTCTGTGTTAAATATCAATTTATAAACCTCAGTCCAGCCAATAAATCCGCCAGCATTTCTGTCATCAATAAACAAATCTGCGTTAATTTTACGGCTTATTTTTTCATCATAAATTTCTTCAGGATAACTTTTGTTTACTGCATAAAACTCGATGCCATTTTCTTCGCAAAACTTTACAGCTTCTCTTAATGCTCTGCCGCTTCTGTAGGTCCATAAAATAAGTCGATGTCCTTTAGATTGTAGTTTTTGTAAGGTTTCAAAAGCAAAAATCATAGGCTTGCCAACTCTTGGGTACGCATCTTCTACTATGGTTCCGTCAAAATCTACAGCTATAATTAAATGGTCTTTTGGTATCATATATTATTTTGAATGATCGTAAGAATGTTTGTATTCCTTACCTGTTAAGATTTTTAAAATATCTATTTCTAAAGTTTCTCTAGCATATTCTACATAACGTCCAATTTCTTCCCCTTTTTTATAAAAAATAAAAGTAGGCACTCTTTTAATATCGAATCCTTTCTGTAAATCATCTGGAGTTCTTTTTCCTCTATTTACAGTAATCATTTCTAAGTTTTTTAAATTAAATTCCGCAATTGATAAAAATTTATAAAACTTTGGAGTTTCTCTTTTGCTATCTACACACCAAGTTCCCATAAATGCCTTTATAGTAACGTTTTTTAATGCTTTCTTTAATTTTTTCGCAGTGTTTTTATCTAAAGAATAATTGTCATAGTTAATTTGAAACCAATTAGAATATGGTTGTTGATTAAAATCTTCTTTTTGAACAATACCAACTAAATCTCCAGAAGCATTTCTTGTTGCTTTTGTTGGTTGTTGTGCGTAACTATTTACTGCTAAAATTACTGTAAATAAAAATATTTTTTTTTTCATTTTAAAAGCTAAACTAAAGGTTTTTGAGTCATTTCTTTGGGTTGATGTATGCCCATTAATTTTAAAATAGTGGGAGAAATATCTCCCAATATACCATTTTTTATCGATTTTATTTCTTTATCAATTAAGATGATAGGTACAGGATTTGTGGTGTGTGATGTGTGTGGACTTCCGTCTGGGTTCATCATCGTTTCACAGTTTCCATGATCTGCAATTAATAGGGTTGTATAATTATTTTCTAAAGCAGTAGTAATAACATCTTTTGTGCAATTATCTACAGTTTCACATGCTTTAATTGCAGCTTGAAAAACACCTGTATGTCCAACCATATCTCCGTTTGCAAAATTTAAACACACAAAATCTACATCACCTTTTTGTAATTCTGGTATAATTGCATCTCTAAGTTCGTATGCGCTCATTTCAGGTTTTAAATCGTACGTTGCCACTTTTGGAGATTGACATAATAGACGTTTTTCTCCAGTAAATTCAGTTTCTCTTCCACCGGAAAAGAAAAATGTTACATGTGGATATTTTTCTGTCTCTGCAATTCTAATTTGTTTTTTACCAGCATTTTCTAAAACTTCTCCTAAAGTATTTTTAAGATTGCTGTTGTGGTAAATAATATGTACGTTTTTAAACCTATTGTCATAACTAGTCATCGTAACAAAATACAATGGTAGTTTTCTCATTCCATGTTCAACAAAATCTTTTTGCGTTAATGCATTTGTTAATTGTCTTCCTCTGTCGGTTCTATAATTAAAGAAAATAACCACATCATCTTTTTGAATGGTAGCCGTTGGATTGTTGTTTTTATCAGCCATAATAATGGGTTTGATAAATTCATCCGTTACACCATTATCATAATTTTTTTGGATGCTTTCAGTCGCGTTGCTAGATTTATCTCCATTTCCGTTTACCAAAGCATCGTATGCTAATTTTATTCTTTCCCAACGATTGTCCCTATCCATTGCGTAATATCTACCAGTAATTGAAGCCAACGTTCCGGTAGTTTCTTGCATGGTTTTTTGAATGTCATCAATAAAGAATTTCCCAGATTTTGGATCGCAATCTCTTCCATCTGTAAAAGCATGTAAGAATACATTTTCTAAATTATTTTCTTTTGCAGCTTTGAATAATCCTTTTAAATGATTGATGTGAGAGTGAACTCCTCCGTTAGAAACCAAACCTAAAAAGTGAACATTTTTATTGTTTTCTTTTGCATACTTAAATGCTTCTTTAAGTGTTTTTTCTTGTGATAAGGTATTCTCTTTTACTGCTTTATTAATTCTGGCTAAATTTTGATATACAATTCTTCCTGCACCTAAATTCATATGACCAACTTCAGAATTTCCCATTTGACCTTCTGGTAAACCAACATGTTTTCCATCAGTTCTTAAACTCGCATGTGGAAACTTATCATACAATGAATTGATAAAAGGTGTTTTTGCATTGTAAATTGCAGAAACTTTTGGGTCTTGTGTAATTCCCCAACCATCTAAAATAAGTAAGATTACTTTTTTATTCATAAGAATTGTAAAGTGTAAAAGTACGAAACAATTAGAATTCAGTTTATTTTTTTGAAGCCATTTTTTTCAATTTAACAAACACAGCTTGTTGCTCTTTTATTAATCCATCAGCAGTAAAAATAGAAATTCCTTTTGCACCATTTTTTTTTGCAATTTGTATTGCTTTTTCTAAATCTTTAGGGTCTCTTAAAGCAGGTGCATATAATCCTGAAATAATTGGAAAATCAACATCAGAAACTCCTTGTTTGGTTGCAAAACCAATCCAATTAATGTTTTCTCTATAAAAATTTTGATACAACATTGGGTACGCAGCATCTAAATCCCAATCGTTCCAAGCTTGTCTAACCATTTGTCGAGACATTTCTGGAAAAGGAAAAACCGCAGCGGTAACTTTTTTGTTTTGAGAATGAGCAATGTCAATTATTTCATTAACCAAACTTGTTATTGCGTTTAAACGAAATTGTCTCCATTCAGTTGATAATTCAGGGTGCTTAAAATCCATCGGATCTTTGTCAAAAATCTTTTTAAATCCGGCTCTAGCTAATGGATGATAATCATAATCATATTCTGGCATTTCTGTTTCTTGAACTAAATTATATTTTGGTTGTAAATCTGCACCTAGAATCACATCTGGATATCGAACATAATCTAAATGAACAGAAGCTAAACCTTTCACTGCCATCATTTTTTTTGCATTGTTTAGAATATGTTTTCTTGCTTCTGGATGAAAAGGACTTAACCATTGATAATAATTCACATAAGCTTTATATTCTAACGAATTTTGACCATTTCTATTTACTGCATACCATTCTGGATGTTTTTGCGCAATCGTATCTCCGGGGCGATTCATTGTCCACATCCAACCATGAACTTTAATATTTTTTTTAGTTGCTAACGGAATAATTTTTTCTAAAATTTCTGGTGATCCACCAATTAGAATCTCGCTTATTCCTAATGAATCGTAATAATTTAATCTTTTATTCCACGCTTCTTTTGTAAACTCTTTTCCTGCATTTGTCCAAGAGCTAAAAGTGAATTTTGATGAGGTTTTTTGTTTTTTCTCTTTCTGATTACATGAAATAAAAAGAGATAGAATTGATGCTAGAATAATTTTTTTCAAGAGAATTAATTTTTTGTGTTATTGATTTCTTTACGATGGATCAAACCAGTTTCACTGATAGAATACAAAATATTTTTTTTACTATTTTTAGTTTCAATAGTAAAACCTGTATGTGTTTTTAAAAAAGAAGCATGTATGATTTCAAACTCAATTTTAATCGGTTCAAATTGAATTTGAAACCCAACTTTTTCTTGTTTTAAGTAATTTAATTTTTTAAAGGAAACATTTCTAAATAATGCATAAGTTATTTGCTCCGTTAAAACATCTGTTTGATGTTTAAAGGCAATTAGAGAAGTTGCTTTGTTGTCTGAAAACTGGATATAACCCCAGTTTTCTGGCAAATGCATATTTATAGCTCCTTGATTAGACCAGACCCAATTGTATTCTGGTAAGAATTTATTGTTTACTTTTTTTCTAGAGTAAACTCCATCAATAATATCATGATTCCACTGAACTCTAGAAAAATTTATTCGCCATTGTTCGCCATCTCTAGGTTTAACTTTTGGGCGATTTTTCAGTTCTGCAAATGAACTTAAAGGAATTGCCATTTCAACTGACCAATATTCGTCTTCGTCTTTTGAATTATTTAAAGTTCCTTTGATAAAAATTGCTGATTTTAGGTTGTTTAAATTCCAATTGTTTTTTGGTTTTCCTCCAACATTATAGGGCTTGTTTAGTACCAAGTCCCAAATAGTATTTAATGCATTCACTTCAATTTCTCCATAATTATGTGTGTCGTTTGATGGGCTTATAAAAACTTCAAAATCGTTGTTGTAAAAAATAACCGCATCACGTTTTGTAATATCTGCCCAAATATGTTTTTCATTTAATTTTGCATATACATATAGGTAATCAGAATCCCAAAGCATTTTTACTTTTGTAGATTGATTAGGAATTTTCACCCCTTCAATATCGATAAATTCGTTTGTGAATTGTGTGTTTTCCCAATCTTGTTCATCTGCTTTTCCATCAATAATTAATGTTTTTTCTGTTTTATAAACAACATATGTTTTTGGAGTAACTGCATCATTTTTAATATCAGTTTTTATAGTTTTAACACGATTGCAACCGATGCAGATTATGAAAGAAAATAGAAATAAAAATATGCTTTTCAAACTTTTGGTAAATTAAGTACTGCTAAGATAGTAAAATAGCTCTTTTTATAAAGAATTATTGAAAACCAATCGCAAAATATGTAACTTTACAACTATAAAAATTACAAAAAGAGTACTTATCCCTCAATTAAATAGCAAGAATGGAATATCATTTTGAATTAAATGAAGTAACTAAAAGGTTACCAAAACACTTACACAAGTTTATTGTAAAACAACCGTATGAAGAATACACGGCTCAAAATCAAGCAGTTTGGCGTTATGTAATGCGATTGAATGTAGATTATTTAAAACGGGTTGCACATAAATCGTATAGTAAAGGCTTGAAAAAAACTGGAATTTCTATTGAATCAATTCCACATATGGAAGGAATGAATAGGATATTAAAAGAGATTGGTTGGGCTGCAGTTTCGGTTGATGGATTTATTCCGCCAAATGCTTTTATGGAATTTCAAGCCTATAATGTCTTGGTAATTGCATCCGACATGAGAACGATTAATCATATAGAATATACGCCAGCGCCAGATATAATTCATGAAGCTGCTGGTCATGCGCCAATAATTTCGAATCCTGAATATGCAGAATATTTAAGACGATTTGGAGAAATAGGATGCAAAGCAATTTCATCGTCTAAAGATTATGAAATGTATGAAGCGATTCGTTTATTATCCATCGTAAAAGAAAATCCAAGTAGCACAAAACAAGAAATAGATTCAGCTCAAAATGCTGTTGAAGAATTACAAAATAATATGGGGGAATTATCTGAAATGGCACAAATCAGAAATTTGCATTGGTGGACAGTAGAATATGGTTTGATTGGAACAATTGATGACCCAAAAATTTATGGAGCAGGTTTATTATCTTCTATAGGAGAAAGTTTTTTGTGTTTAACAGACGCCGTAAAAAAGATTCCGTATTCTTTAGATGCTGCAACTATTAGTTTTGATATTACAAAACCACAACCACAATTATTTGTGACTCCAGATTTTGCTGAACTAAGTTTGGTGTTAGAGCAATTTTCGAATTCTATGGCATTGAGAAAAGGTGGATTAAGTAGCGTAAAAAAACTAATAGATTCTAAAAGTTTAGGAACCATTGAATTAAGTACAGGAGTACAAATTTCTGGTAA